>JBQCJB010000755.1:0-2602 GCA_051953155.1 Aureliella sp.
TACGGCAAGCATTTGCATCCGCAATTTCAATATCCCGGCGAAGAGCCGTTTCTGGATCTCTATCCCGCCTCGGCCGCTTGGTTTAGCGCGCTGATTGGCGCCCAGGTCGCCCCGGGCAATCGCGACTTCAAGCAAAAGGGCGACTCCGTGGATCGTCGTGAATTCGGCAACATCGCTATCGAGGTCCTGATCGACCTGCTGTCGCGCGTCGGACGCAACGAAGCCGCCTTGCGGGACGTCGCCCGCCGCTTGTCCCCCGATGCCCGTTTGATGGGCATCGCGCCCAGCATGCTCGAACTGAGTCAACGCCTGGGGAGCTTCGACGCGATGCGCAAGCTGTGCATCGAGCGCGACGACATCCTCGGTTACACCGCGGCGCTGATCCAGCCTGAACCAGCCGCGGCCGCTGGCGCGATTTAACCGCCGCGGAGCGAGCCGAGCGGCCAGCGAACGCTCACCAGCGAAGTCACCACCATGGCGATTCCCGCCGCCACAAAGGCCACGTTCAGCCCGTAGTACTCTGCCAGTTGGCCCCAGCAGAACGAACCGGCAGCCATCCCACATGAAAAGGCCATCAGGTAGGCGGCCATCCCTCGGGCTCGCAGTCGCCGCGGCAAATAGATCTGCGCGGTCGCGTTGAGCGTGGTCATCGTCGTCATCCAGCCCACGCCGACGACCAGCAGCAGTCCAAAGCCCGCGTAGGCATTCAGCGGTGCGGCCAAAACGAGGCAGCACACGGCGTAGAGCATCGACGACCACCACACGGTCGCTTCGCTGGAGAGTTTGGCGCGGATCCGCGACAGGACCGAGGTCCCGAGAACTGCGCCGATGCCGATCGCGCCCAGCAAGATGCCAAAGCCCGACGCGCCCATGTGCAACTTGTCCGAGGCGACCAGCGAGAGCAGGCTCCACAGACAACTGGCTGGAAAGGCGAAGAGAAAAACGCGCCCCAACACGCTGCGCAGCGTCCCGGAGTTGGCCAGCCAGGTCAACCCGTGCCAGAGCTCCTGGAAAAAAGATTCGTAGGGTTTGTCGCACGGCGTGGCCGGCCGTCGCCAGTACAGCAGCAACATGATCACGCCTGAGAACGAGATCGCGTTGAACAGGAAAGTCGTCCAGGTGCCGACGCTGGCGATCAGCAATCCGGCCAGGGCAGGGCCGAGCGACCGGGCCAGGTTGAACGATACGCTGCCGACCGCCACGGCGGCAGGAATCATCGTCGGCGGAACCAGCTCCGGCATGAAGGCTTGCCAGGCAGGTTGGTTGAGGATCATTGCGATCCCCATGCAACCGGTCAGCACCAGCAACAGCGTCGGCGTCATCGCATGCGACCAATCGAGCACGGCCATCAATCCGGCAAAGAGCAGCAGCACGCTTTGTGAAGCCAGCAACCAAAGCCGCCGATCGAAACGGTCGGCCCAAACGCCCGCCGGCAAGGCCAGGCAAAAAACGGGCAAGGCCATTGCCGTGCGAACCGCTGAGACCATGGCTGGCGAACCATGTAGTTCGTTCATCAGCCACTGTGCCCCGGTTTCGTGCATCCAGGTGCCAAGGTTCGAAAAGAGACCGGCCACCCAGAAACTGCGATACAACGGAATCGCCAGCGGTGCCCATGGGCGATCGGCGTGTTCCGGCCGAACCAGGCCGGTCGGTGGAACGATGTCGGCTGGATACGTCGGTGCGTTGGTCGGGGGCGGAGCCGGCCGTTGTGGCGGCTGAGCGGGATTCTGGCCGCCACTTGCTGGGCGTGCGATGGATGCGTTCACAATCGGCGTCGGGGCACGGAGCGAGGTTGGTTCATGTTCCATGGGGCACGGCCGTGGTCGTCGGCGCCCACGCCAGAATTGTAGGTAGCAACATTAGGGCCACTCCGGCCGTGATCACCCCGCCGTAAGTCGCTCCGAGGGCTTGAGCTAGCAGCACATAAGTCGGCGCATACAGCAGCGCCGGCAGAGCGCAGGCCAGCCAACCGAAGCGGCGGTCGAGCGCCTCGGGCAGCGGCCGCCAATTGTGAATTGCCAGCAGAATAGCGAGCGACAGCGCCGGCAGCAGCAGGAGATACGCTCCGCCCGGCAGGCTGCGACTGGCCAAGCCGCCGACGATCAGCAACACCAGAACCAGCCCCGCTAGAATTTCTGCGCGGCTGCAGCGGCTGGCCAAAGCGCGGGCCAGCGCCATCACGACCAGCGCGGCCGCCATCGGATAGAGCAAGCAGATCAGTTCGCCATAGTTGATGTATCGCCGCGGCAGTACGTCGGCCGCCTTGAGCCCCTGCATGATCAGCCATCCCGCCAGTCCACTGACGACGATTGCCGCTCCGATCAGTACCGCGGTCAGCAACACGCGACTGGCGCGCATCCGCGGAAACGCAGGCAAGAACCACGCCGCCAACCAGATGCCCAAGGCGATCGCCAGTTGCCGTCCGTTCCAGGCGGCTGGATAGACGACTAACCACTGGCCGAGCAGATCGAAGAAGACGGCCGGTTCCGAGTGGCCGAGCGAAGCCAATTGGCGATCGCTGAGCGCATCGATTCGCCTTACGAGGTTCACCGCGTGCGAAGCAAAATGCTGCAGGCTCCGTGGACTCAAGTTCTCCAGCGTG
>JBQCJB010000756.1:0-4505 GCA_051953155.1 Aureliella sp.
CCTCCGCTCTGCTCGCCGCATCGTTGGGTTGGGCGTGCCTGGCGTGTGTGCCCGTCGGTCGCGCGGCCGAATCGAGCGACTGGCCCAACTGGCGCGGGCCTTTTGGCAACGGTGTCGCTCCCGAGGGCTCGTATCCGACGAGCTGGTCTGCCGAAGAACATGTCGCATGGCAAGCGAAGTTGACCGGACGCGGCGCGTCGACCCCGGCCATTGCCGGCCAGCGGTTGTTCGTCACCAGCGCCGACGAACGCACCAATCTTCTGCAAGCGTTCAGCCTGGATGGCGAGCGGTTATGGAGCGTTGAAATCGGGACGGCTCGGGCCAGCAAGCACAAGAAAGCTACCGGCAGCAATTCGTCGCCTATAACCGACGGTCAGTTCGTGGTGGCGTATTTCAAGAGCGGTGACATCGCCTGCTGCCGCGTCAGCGGCGAGATCGTCTGGCAGGTCAATCTGCAGTCGAAGTACGGCGAAGATACGCTGTGGTGGGATTTAGGCACGAGCCCGGTCTTTACCGAAAAGGCCGTGGTCATCGCGGTGATGCAAAGCGGTCCCAGTTACCTGTTGGCCCTCGACCGCGCGACGGGCGAAAAGCTGTGGCAAGCCAATCGCGAATTGCCCGCTCCCAACGAAGCTAACCAAAGCTACTCCACTCCCATCGTCGCCCGCGTCGCCGGGCAAGAGGTGTTGTTGACGCTGGGCGCCGATCACCTCACCTGCCATCGAGCCAGCGATGGCGAGCTCCTGTGGAAGTTGGGCGGTTTCAACCCAAAGCAGGAACAATATTTTCGATCGATTTCCTCACCGGTGCTCGCCGGTGATCTGGTCATCTGTCCGTATGCGCGGGGCAACTCGTTAACCGCTGTGCGGTTGTCGGCCAAGTCGGACGAAGACCGAATCGCTTGGCAGCGCACCGACTTGGGCAGCGATGTGCCGACGCCCACGGTCAGCGGCGAGCGTCTGTATGTAGTGGGCGACAAAGGCATGCTGTGGTGCTTGAGTCCCGAGACCGGCAAGACGCTCTGGGAGGAGCAGTTGCCCAAGACGCGGCATGCGTATAGCAGTTCACCGATCGTGGCCGGGGGGCACGTCTATATCACGCGCGAGGACGCGACGACCTTCGTCGTGAAGGATGGTCCTCAATTCGAACTGGTCGCTACCAACAGCGTACCTGGCAGCACCGTTGCCACGCCAGTGTTCGCGGCCAACCGCGTGTTTCTGCGCACGTACGACACGCTCTACTGCATCGGCAAAAAATAACTGCCCGGTCTGTGGGGCGGCGCACGACGCGTTCGCTTGCAGCCGCCCCAACCGAGCTTGCTTCAGCCGATCGCGGGATTGGTGTTGCGCATCAGCTTTTGGTCGACTTCGTTCGCGACGATCACGCCATAGTTGATCGCGCCTAGCCAGCCCGACATGATGATGCCTACGCTGCCCGCATGGTACAGACCCGGGATCTGTTGCGGCAGCGCTCGGCTGACGGCCAAGCCTTCGAACTTGGTACCGAAGCTCGCTCCGAGCAAGTGTTGCGTATAGTGTTGGAACGTCTTGGGCGTGGCAGCTTCGACATGGTCGATCTTGCTGCGGATGTCGGGCACGTATTTTCCTAGAGCGGCCAGCGTCGTCTCGATCAGATCTTGTTTGCTAGCTTCGTAGGCCTCGTCGTCGAGCTCCGCCCAGTCGGAATAGTTCGCATTGGTGCTGCTGACGACCGCATAACGACGTTTCCCTGCCGGTCGCGTTCGCGGGTAGTAGAAGCTGAACGTCCGGCTGGTGATATTGCGGCTCAATAGCAGTTCGGTGCGGAACAAAGGTGCCGTCGAACTGAAGAGCAGATCGCCCGTCGATTCGTCGATCTCTTCCCCTTCCTTGAGGGCCATGTAGACCTGGGTGCTGCTGTTGTTCAGTCGCACTGCTTCGGCATCGGAAACGAATTGGGGATCGAAGTGTTCCCGACCGACGAGGTTGAAAATCGTGCCGCGGAGGTTCGAGTTGCTGACGACCGATCGGCAGCGGATGCGCCGCCCGTTGACGACGACCGCTTCGACACCACGGTTGCCGACTTCGACCCGCGATACCTCGCAGCGGATGCGGGCGTCGACTCCGTTGCGTTCCAACTCTGCCTGCATCTTGCCGACCAGGTCGTCGGTTCCCCCCTCGTAAATGAACACGCCCTTGGCCATGAAGTTCGAGAAAACGATGCCGTACGTGATGGCCGGATCTTCGAGGGTTGAACCGTTGGCGTAAGTGATCGGTTCCATCAGCAAGCGGACAACGTCCTCCCTGCCAGGAAAGAATCTTTCAAACAGCTCGCGCGTCGTCAGACTTTGATCGTCGTAAAAATTCATGCCGCGAGCGGTCTCGAAAAACGCATCGACTGTCGCTCGAGCAATCCCGAATCGCTCGACCAGCAGCTTCGTGAAGTCTTCGCGATTGAAGGTTGTCGTTAGCGAGAACATCGGATTGTCGAAACGGATGTTCTTCAGCTGCACGATATTAGAGGCGATCTCGTCGTTCCAGTAGCGTTTGCAACTCTTGATCATGCCGGCGGGAAAGCCGTGCAGCGAGATGTCGAACGTGTGGCTGCCCGGACGTTTGAACCAGGTCGCCAGGCCGCCGAGCTTGTAGTGTTGCTCAAGCAGTAGCACGCGATGGCCGGCACGGCCGAGCACGTTGGCGGCCGTCAGACCGGCCAAGCCGCTACCGATGACGACCACGTCGTATTCGTCCCGGCAACCCTGCAAAAAATCTCTCGGCATACCGCTATCGCTCGTACTGCTCTGACGGAAGAATGGGAGTCCTGCGCTACTCTGGCAGTGTACGCAACGAGGTCGAAATCGACTAGGTGACCGACAGATGGATGCAAGTTACGAAAAGCTGGGCTCGTTTTATCTTGGCAAGAAATTCGATCTGGCCGCCGGCGAGGTCCGCCCCGATCTGGTCTGCTACGACGCGAAAGATTTGACGACGCATGCGATGTGCGTAGGCATGACCGGCAGCGGCAAAACGGGCCTGTGCCTGGCGCTGCTGGAGGAAGCCGCCATCGACGGCATCCCGGTAATCGCCATCGATCCCAAGGGAGACCTCGGCAATCTGCTGCTGGCGTTTCCAGAGTTGAAGCCCAGCGACTTCCGCCCCTGGATCGACGAGAGCGAAGCGGCGCGGCAAGGTATCGATCCCGAGGCCCTGGCGACGCAGACGGCCAACGTCTGGCGCAGTGGCTTGGCCGAATGGGACGAACAGCCCGAGCGGATCGCCAAATTCCGCGACGCGGTCGACATCGCCATCTATACTCCCGGCAGCAATACGGGTTTGCCGCTGACGGTCCTGCGCAGTTTCGATGCGCCGCCGCCAGAGATCATCGCAGATGCCGAACTGTTCCGCGAGCGCATCAGTGGGGCGGCCTCGGCTCTGCTGGCGCTGTTGGGCATCGATGCCGATCCATTGACCAGTCCCGCACACATTCTGCTGTCGACGATCCTCAGCGACGCTTGGTCCCAAGGCCAGAACCTCGAACTCGGTTCGTTGATCCGGCTCATTCAGAATCCTCCTGTTTCCAAGATCGGCGTCTTCGAGCTTGAAAGCTTCATGCCGACGGCCGAACGGACCAAGCTGGCGATGAGCTTAAACAACCTATTGGCCTCGCCTTCGTTTGCCGGCTGGTTGGAAGGGCAACGGCTGGACATTCGCAGTTTGCTTTACACGGCCTCGGGAGAGCCACGTATTTCGATCCTCTCGATCGCGCACTTGAGCGACGCCGAGCGGATGTTTTTCGTCACGATTTTCCTCGACGAGCTGCTCAGTTGGGTCCGCACTCAGCCCGGGACGAGTTCGCTGAGGGCACTGTTCTATATGGACGAGATCTACGGCTACTTTCCGCCATCGGCCAAACCGCCGAGCAAGCCGCCGATGATGCTGTTGCTGAAACAAGCCCGTGCGTTTGGCCTGGGCATCGTGCTGGCCACGCAGAATCCGGCGGACTTGGACTACAAAGGTCTGGCGAACATCGGAACATGGTTTTTGGGGCGGCTGCAAACGGAGCGCGACAAGGCGCGCGTCCTGGAAGGACTCGAAGGAGCTTCGGCACAAGCCGGGCTCCAGTTCGACCGAGCCTCCATCGATAAGATGCTCTCGGCCCTTACGAGCCGCGTCTTCTTGATGAACAACGTTCATGACGATGGGCCGACGCTCTTCAAATCCCGCTGGGCGCTTTCCTACCTGCGCGGGCCACTGGGCCGCAACGAAATCCAGCGCCTGATGGATCCGCGCCGGCCCCGCGCAGCACAATCCGCTGATGCCGAGCCTGCAGCGCCTGCAGCCCGCTCCGTTCAGAACGCTGCCCGGGTCGCCGCGCCAGCCGCTGGGCGTCCGCTGGTACCGCCGGGGATCGAGGAACGCTTTGCGCGCCCGGCGCGAGGACTTCGGATTGACGGTGCCTGCGTTTACCGGCCCGCCCTGCTCGGCACTGCGGCCTGCCATTACGTCCGCGCGGCAGCCGATGTCGAC
>JBQCJB010000757.1:0-3034 GCA_051953155.1 Aureliella sp.
TTGCGGTCCAGTGCGTTCCGAACAGGCTCCCAGCCGCAGCTCACGCAGCCCATGGCAGCTCGCATGCAGGCCGACGCGATGCGGAAATCGCACCGGCAAGCGTTCGATCTTGAGCACGTCGACCAAAAACTCGCACAGCTCCCAAACATGCTCGCGCAGGTGTTCATAGCCGGCGTGCTGGTGGAAGTGGGCTTCGTAGTGATTGCGGACCATCGACACGCAACTGCCCGAGGGACTGACGACGTGATCGAACTCGGAGAAAATGTCGACAAAGCGTTCGGCCAGAGGACGCGTGTCGTCGATACAGCCCGTGTTGGCCATCGGCTGGCCGCAACAGGTCTGCTGCTCGGGATAAACGACTTCGATTCCTTGTCGCTGAAGAATATCGACCGTCGCCAGGGCTACTTCGGGATAGAACTGATCGATGTAGCAAGGAACGAATAAACCTACGCGCATAACCATACCAATCGGGAAACCGGCGCGCTGGCGGAGGAGATGACGATTCCGCCACAAGACGCTAGAACATGAGAAAGATCGCTTGGCATTGTACCCGAAGCCAACATTGGCGGACCGACCCCGCAGTCAACACGACCGACCCCCGCAGTCAATAGGACCGACCGTGCCCCCAATTCTACTCGACGGAAAAACAACAGCAGAGGCCATCCGGGCGGAGATTCGCCAAGAAGTCGTCCAGTATCAAGCCGAAACAGGACGCTCGCCGACGCTGGCGGCTGTTTTGGTCGGCGATGATCCGGCCAGTCAGGTCTACGTCCGCAACAAGGAACGGGCCTGCGCGGCGGTGGGTATGGCCAGCCGCCTGACGCGACTGCCCGAAAGCACGACGACCGCGCAGTTGCTCGAACTGCTCGCGCGGCTTAATGCCGACCGCGACGTTCATGGAATCCTGGTCCAGCTGCCGCTGCCCAAGCAGGTCGATGCCCAAGCCGTGCTCGATGCGGTCGATCCGCTTAAAGATGTCGACGCTTTCGCTCCGGAAAATGTGGGTCTGCTCTCACAGGGCCGGCCGCGGTTCTTGCCATGCACGCCGCATGGCGTGGCTCAGATCCTCGCCCGCCACGATATCGAAACCATCGGCAAGCTCGTGGTCATCGTCGGTCGTAGCGAGATCGTCGGCAAGCCGATGGCGTCCATGCTCATGCAACGCGATTATGGTCTCGGACCGCGCATGGCCAACGCGTCGGTCACGGTTTGCCACAGCCAAAGTCGCAATCTGGCCGAACTGACGCGTCTGGCCGAGATCCTGATCGTGGCGATTGGCAAACCGCAATTCATTCGCGCCGACATGGTGCAGCCCGGCGCCGTCGTCGTCGATGTCGGCATCAATCGCGCTGGCGACCGCCTGGTCGGCGATGTCGACTTCGAGGGTCTGCAACCGATCGCGTCGGCAATCACGCCCGTGCCCGGCGGCATCGGCCCGCTGACGATCGCCATGCTGCTCCGCAACACGCTCACCGCCGCGAGAATTCAAAACGCAGCGGAGCTCTCAGCGAAAGCGTAACACGGCCAAGATCGGACGGTGGTCGGAAGCAACCGCTTCCTCGAGCACCTTGACCTCGGTCACGTGCCAGCGATCCGGTGGGTCACATAGAACAAAGTCGATCTGACGCTCGGGCTTGGTTACCGGGATCGTCGGCAGACGCTCGCGGTTAGTGACCTTCCAGAGGGCTCGCGCGCGGTCGAGCACTTCGCTCGAAAACTCCGCATTCAGATCGCCGATCAGCAAACTGGGCGTGTTCTTCTGCTCTGCGACCATGCGATTGATCTGGTCGATCGAAGCCAGACGCTCCTTGGCATCGCGGCGGTGATCGAAGTGCGTTGCCAGCACGCGCAGCGTCTGCGCATCATGCTGGACCAAGACCTCCAGCACGCCGCGCTGCTCGCCCTGGTCGATGTTCGGCAGCGCGTGGTTTTCAGAGCGGGTCTGCTGGCCGCGCGAGAGCACTGCGTTGCCGTACTGGCCCCCATGCAAATCGATATTCGGGCCAAAGGCGACTTTCATGCCCGTCATGCGAGCCAGTTCCTGAGGCTGGTCGACTCCCTTGGAACGCTCGACCCGCGCGTCGACTTCCTGCAGAGCCACGATATCGGGCTGGACGCTGTGAATCGTCTTGGCGATTCGCTCCAGATCGAGGCGGCCATCGATGCCCTCGGCGTGGTGGATGTTGTAGCTGAGCACCCGCACTGCGTGGGGATACGCTTCGGCCGAATCGCCGCTAGCGGCGCTAGAGGACTCGGCGCGAGTCTGCGGCGAAAGAGTGGCGTCGGCGGCAGCAGTAGGCTTACGATTTGCGGTATCGCGAGTGGTCTCTTGTGCGGTCAGGCTACCCGCCGGGAGCGCCAGCATGGCGGCGAGGGACAACTGGAGAATCGCCAGCAGACGAGAGACGCGATTTTTTTCAGAGCGAACGAGGGTCATTGGATGCCGTTATCTGCAAAGGGTGGATAGGGGTAGAATGAACGTTCGCCCGGAGCGGACGAATTGTCAATTGGGTCGGAAACAAGTGCGAACCCGAGCTTGCGAGACCTGTGCGCTATGTGGATTGGATCGATGTCGATGGGATCGAAGTCAAGCGGATGGAAATCGAGTAGTTCGAGCGGCCTGTTGCCGATCTTCGCGTTATGGATAGGGCTCGCTTTCACTGTGACCGACGGTGGCTCGTTTGCCAAGGCCCAGCCACCGTTGCAGCCGCCGGCGGCCGCCCAGCCACAGCTCCGGCCGCCGGAAGCGATTGCCGGAGAACCGTTCGGAGTTTTTATCGCGGAGTTGCCGATTCCGCCCACGCTCGACCTGGAACAGGTGCGCGTGCTGATCGACGACCAGGCCGGCCGCATCTTTTATCCGACGACTACAGTGCGGGTCGCAACCATCGTCGAAGAACAGCCACCGCTGCCTGGACGCATGCGCCCCGGTGGGCTGATCGACCGAGTCCGTTCGGCCATCCGCGGCCAGCGCACGCGCCGCGTTCCCGTGGCGATCACGATTGCGGGCCTGTTCCGCGGCAACGAACCGCTC
>JBQCJB010000758.1:0-3266 GCA_051953155.1 Aureliella sp.
CGGAGCGGTCTATCTCGTTTTCAGTCCGCGTGGGACGCTGGAACTGGCCTATTACCAGAGCCGCACTTCGTCAGGCGTGCCCAGCGTCGTCCGCGTGCTGCCCAACGGCATCTTCCACTTGTTAATCGGCCGAACCGATCAGGTCGATCCGCTGTACGGAACGTCGTCGTCGGTAGCCGCCGTCTCGACGCGCGATGACTTCAAAGCCAACCTGGTCGATCCGGCCAACGTTTGGGTTTCGGTCAATCCCTACAGCGGCATGATCTACTCGAGCCAGTTGACGCTCGGCGACGGGACCGTCTCTGCCGCGCGGGCTCTGGCTTCGGTCGGCGCGCAGCGCCCAGGAAAATAAGCATGACTATTTCGAACCACCAACGTCCCTGCCCGCCTCAGGCCGGTCACGCGCCGCGCTGCTGCGGGCCAGGGCACCGCTCAGGCATGACGATTCTCGAGGTCTTGTTCGCCATCGGCATCGTCGTCATCGGCTTGCTGGGGATCGCATCGCTGCTGCCACTGGCCGGACATCAAGCGAGCGAAGCGGCCCGTGCAGCGGAGGCGCAAGCGTTGGCCCAAGACTGGTACTCGGAACTCTTCACCCGCCAAATCCATCGCTCCGACAGCTGGATTTTTTATCAGGACATTTCGGGCACGGTCGGGGGCGTAACTTTTACGCCGGGGTACACCAACTACAACGCGAACATCAACGCGATCAAGTTCGGTACGCCACCGACCGGAATGACGCGGGTGACGAACAAGCAAGCGGTTTGCATCGATCCGATGTTCTTCGCCGAAGCCGATATGCAGAGCGCCACCGGTTCGACGCCGCTGGCCTTCGTCCAACCGGCGCCGGCGACCAACCGCTGGTATCGTCCGTCGGTCTTTCCGTATTACCAAGACCGCTATAACCCGACGATCGATCCGGCGTATGTGCCGAGCACTTCCGTTGCCTGGGGTGACCAGCCGCGAATGGTGCGGGTCACATTCAGCAACGGCGCCAGCTCGCCCGCGCCGGCTGCCGCCAAGTACGTCGAGCAGGTGTTCGCCTCCCAAGACGAACTGTCGATGACCGTCGACCAGAAGGACCGTTCGGCTGCGCCGGTGCGCACGCCGACTTTGTACGCAGCTTTGCCGACCAGCGGCACCGCTTGGCCGATCGCGCGAGCCGCTTCGCGCACCGATTACTCTTGGCTGGCCACGCTCAGCCCGAACGAAACGCTCGACAACCGGCCGGTAGACTATGGAACGCTGTCCCTGGTGGTGATGTACAAGCGCGATCGATTGTTTTTCAATCCGAAGGACTCGGCGACCGTTCCAGCCCTGCGGGCCGGCGACCCGACGCCGGAATCCAAGCCGCTGGGCGAACGCGTGGCGTGGGTCGTACCGATCTCGGGCGACTTCAGTGGCGGTACCGGCGGTCGCGTGCGGTTGCTTGCCAGCGACGGTGTTCCCGACACGCTGCACATCGGCAACTGGGTGATGCTCAGCAAATACGTGTCGGCGTCCGGCGGTGCGGCTCACCCCGTCTTCCGCTGGTACCGCGTGGTTTCATGTGACGCCCCGCGCTTGGCACCGTTTACTGATCCGTCGGCAGATTTTCTGCAGGGAGCCAATCAGGTCCCCGCCAAAAATTTCCCATCGACTGCGGGCAAAGATCCGTACGGGTTGGTGCCACCCTCCTCCGATCAGGTTTGGTCGCGCGATGTGGTGCTGGATGGTCCCGATTGGGATTTCGGCCTGTACTATCCGCCAGGCACGACAACCTTCACGACGCCCACGACCGCGACGCTCTTGCAGGGCGCGGTGGCCGTGATCGAGCGCGTCGTCGAGATCAAATAGAGCAGAGTCCGGCCATCGATTGCGTGGTCGGGCAACTAAGAAATTGAAAAAGACGTGGCTGGGGTGCTCGTCTGGAGATAGGTGATGAAAAACGTTCGACGTTCTGGGTTAATCTTGTTGGTCGTCTTGGGCATGCTGTCGCTGTTCAGCCTGCTGGCGGTCACCTATGTGGTCTTTGCCGGCCAGTCGCGGGCAGCCAGTCTGGCGATGGCGCGCCGCGATTATCGCGGCACGCCTCCCGAACGCTTGCTCGACCAGGCCCTCAAGCAAGTGCTGCGGGGAACCGACGATGCGGCCTCGGCTCTTTACACGCATGGCTTACTGGATGACTTGTACGGCGCGTACGAATCGCCGATCACGGTCCAAGCGCGGACGTCGACCAACGACCGCAGCGATCGCCCCAAGCCGGGTTACACGTCCCCCTTGCCGCGCCCGATTCCGGCCGGCACCGACGAAGCGCCGAAGCTGTACGGCGGCCACTTGCTGAAGATTCCGCTGGAGTACAACACGTCGCTGCCTGAACAGCACGATGCTTGGGCTGGCCGCGTTTTGACCTTCCTCGACGGACCGCTGGCTAACCAGTCGGTGCGGATCATTCGCTATGTCGGCGAGATCGATTTTTCGAACGTCACGACCTTTAAGACTTTCGAGCCGATCCAGTATTCACTGATCGTCGACCTGTCCGACATCGAAGAAAAATATGTCACGCTGGGCTCTACTGGTAAAACGACCCAGACCATTACCAAGTGGGCCAGCCAGGAAGCCAATGGCGCGGCGCTGCTATACGCGAACTACTCGGGCAATCTGAGCAACCCCTACCCATTGATGATCAACGCCGGTGAACTCAATTCGCACGGCCTGGGCATCGATATGGGAATGGGTGGAGTGCCCGAAGGCACCGCGCCGCCGACAGCTGCCAAGGTACCCACACTCGCCTCCCAGCCGTCGCCGAACGATCAGTTGCAAGCTCCGTTCAACGCCTTTTCCGAGGCGTTTCTGCCGAACGTCTCGTACCTCAAACGCAGCCAGGAGAAAATGGGCGGCACGTATACGCCCACCGGCGATACCGACGAAAACTACGATGCGGCGGACTATCAGAACTTTTTCTTGACGCTGCTTTCGCCGGACGCCAGCGGTGCGCTGACAACCGATCGCATCAATCCGGCGTTTCATCGCCAAGCGGTCGTGAACAGCATTTTCGCAGATCCGACCTATCTGAACCTCGCCAGCATGACGCCACTGCAGATGGCAGCGGTTCTGGAGATGGTCCAGCGAGCCGTCGCCCGACCGCTGTCCTATCGCATCAAGAACATTTCGGGCTTAAACATTCCCAACAACACGCTGTCCAGCAATATCTACTTCACCGGCAGCACCAAGATGGAGAACTCGGCCGCGTTGGGCGCGCGCTCTCCGCAGTTGGAACTCGACTG
>JBQCJB010000759.1:0-3101 GCA_051953155.1 Aureliella sp.
ACTGCTCTTGTATGCCCGAAATTGCGGGGGAAGGTGCTTGTCTGGTGGACCCGTTGAACGTGGACTCGATACGCCAGGGAGTTGTTCGCATCATCAACGATGCCCAATACCGAAACGCTCTCATCGAGGCCGGCAGGCTGAATCGGACTCGCTTCGATGCCAAAGTGATCGCAGGCCAGTTCGCTTCGCTCTACCGAGAAATTCATACCAGTCGGATGTCCCCACGGTGAAGTGCCGCTCGAACCGCAGTTGGACCTGGCTGGGCTCTGATCACGGATTGGCTGGCTAACGTATGTTCCGATTTCTGGCCTGTGGGTTTTCGCTGCTTTTACCCAACGTACTCAAACGCCCGTTTCTGAGGCTGCTGCTCGGATTTGAGCTCCATCCGACCGCCACCATCGGTTTGGCCTGGTTGGGAATGAAGCACCTGCGCATGGCCGAGGGCGCACGGATCGGTCATTTGAATGTGTTCAAAAATCTGGACGCGGTCGTTTTGAAGGAACATGCATCGATAGGCAGGATGAATTTCTTTACCTGCGTTCCGAGCTCCGACGCCCGGCATTATGGCCACATAGAAAACCGCTCGACGGAGTTTCAGCTCGGTGTGCACTCGCATGTGACGATGCGACACTTGTTCGACTGCAATGCTCCGGTGCTGGTTGGCGATTTCGTGACCGTGGCTGGCTACGGTTCCCAGTTCCTCACGCATAGCATCGACATCGAACTGTGCCGCCAGGATGCTCATCCGATCGTGATCGAAGATTTCAGCTTCGTTGGGACCGGCTGCATTCTGCTGGGCGGTTCGAAACTGCCTGCCCGTTCCGTACTCGGCGCTGGAGCCGTGCTGAACAAGTCCTTCGGAGAGCCGGAATCGCTCTATGCGGGCGTCCCGGCAATATTCAAGAAGCGGCTTCCGAAAGAAACGAAATACTGGCAGCGACAAAGCGGTTGGATTGCTTGAAGTGTCGATCGTAGTCCCGCCAATCCTTTCGAGGCTCGGTGGGATGCGCCGACACCGCTGCACTTGTCTAATGCAAAAGAGGAAAACACCATGACCAAGACAATACTTGTTACCGGCGGTGCGGGCTTCATCGGGGTTCACACCTGCGATCACTTTGCCAAGAAGGGGTGGTCGGTCGTCGCTCTGGACAACTTGAGCCGCCGCGGGGCGAGCGAGAACTTGAAATGGCTACAGCAAAACGCCAACGTGCGTTTTGCCAAGGTTGACATACGGCAAGCCGAGCAAGTCTGCCAGGTATTCGAGCAAGAGAAACCCGACGTGATTATTCACCTCGCCGCACAGGTGGCGGTCACTTTCTCGGTCCAGGATCCACGCCATGACTTCGAGACAAACGCCCTCGGCACGTTCAACGTCCTGGAAGCCACGCGGCTGCATTGCCCCGACGCTTTCTTCATCAACGCGTCGACCAACAAGGTCTATGGCAAGATGGAGACCGTCGGCGTCTGCGAACGCAACGGACGATACGAGTACGAACAAGCGGGCGGCATCGCCGAGACGTTTCCCCTCGATTTTCATTCGCCCTACGGCTGCTCCAAAGGGACGGCAGACCAGTACACGATCGACTACTCGAGAATCTATGGCCTTCGAGCCACGACCTTCCGGCAGTCCTGCATCTACGGCACGCGCCAGTTTGGCATCGAAGACCAAGGCTGGGTGGCCTGGTTCTCGATAGCGGCCGCCCTAGGAAAGCCGATCACCGTGTTCGGCGATGGCAAGCAAATCCGAGACGTGTTGTACGTTTCCGACCTGGTTCGAGCCTACGAAGCCGCTATCAATCGTCCGGATGCTGCTAGCGGGCAGGCATTCAACATCGGTGGCGGTCCTGCCAACACCCTGTCGCTGCTCGAACTGCTGGCACATCTAAAACAAGTCCTCGGCAAAGAGATCGAGGTAGCCAAGAGTGACTGGCGGCCGGGCGATCAAAAGGTTTTTGTGTGCAACATCAATAAGGCTAAGGAACTGCTCGGTTGGTCGCCGGAGATCTCGGTCGACGATGGAGTCCAGCGCCTAATCAAGTGGGCCTACGACAACCGCAGCATGTTCGATTTCTAAACCGTCTCGAGGCGCTCCAGTGAATTCTTCTCTCTCAGCTCCGACGCCAACCCAATCCACCGCCGAAAGCGCTCCGCGGGTGCAAGCCGGTCTCATGGAAAGCCACAGTCGCACGCCAGTGACCGTCGTCGTCCTGACGTTTAACGAGGAAATAAATGTCCAGCGCTGCCTGGAGTCGGTGGCAGGTTGGGCGCAGGAAATCGTCGTGGTCGATTCGTTCAGCACGGATGCCACGGTCGAGATCGCGCGGCGCTACACAGATCGCGTCGTTCAGCACAAGTACGAGGGGCATGCCCAGCAATGGGGCTACGCGCTGAAGGAGCTCGAATTCTCGACGGAATGGATTTTCGCGATGGATGCCGACTTTGTTTTGACCGACGGCCTGCGCAAGGCCATCGATCAAGCCATCGCCAGCGAGAATGCGACGGACATCCATGGCTACTACGTTCGCCATAAACAGATTTTTCGCGGGAAGTTCATTCGCTTTGGAACGATCTACCCACGGTACTGGCTGCGGCTGTTCCGCCATGGCAAAGGGTTTGTCGACGAGCTCGACCTGGTCGATCTGCACTTCTATGTCGATGGCAAGACCGCCAAGTTAGAGTACGACTTGATCGAGGACAACCACAAGGAGCGGGACATCGGGTTCTGGGTCAACAAGCAGGTCAAGTTTGCGAAGAAGCAAGCGCTGGAAGAACTCAAGCGGCTCGATAAGAACATGTCCTTCCCGGTGCGACCCAGTCTGTTCGGTAGTCCCGATCAGCGGACGCTATGGTTGAAATCGCGATGGTATCGCATGCCCCTTTTCATCCGGCCCATACTGTACTTCGTCTACCGCTACTTTTTGCGACTGGGCTTTCTCGACGGGCGCGAAGGGTTTGTTTATCACTTTACGCAAGCCTTGTTGTACAGGCTCTTGGTCGATATCGAACTTTATGATTTACGAGCGGCCCGCGCGGCAGAGAGATCCAAGGGAGAAGCCCAATGAGTATTCGGCGCATTCTGGAAGTCCTCGCGCGCAATCGCG
>JBQCJB010000760.1:0-5734 GCA_051953155.1 Aureliella sp.
GTCGCTCGACTTCAACTGCTCGTCGGCAGCCAGCGTCAGCTCGAATAGCACCGCAGCCTGGTCGCAATCGCCACTGGCGACCAGAGCCACGAATCGGCGGGTCGCCAACTCGGGATGATTGCCGTAGTGGACCGTCATCCGAGCGTAGGCCGCAGCAGCCTGCTGATAGCCGCCGGCTGCAAAAATCGCATCGGCCGAGCTGAGCAAACCAGCAGGTATGGGTTTCAACTCGCCGCTGAAATTTAGTTCGGCAACGTCTGGCGTGACGAGCTTGGCAGTCAACACTCGCTTGGCAGCCGGCACGATATTACGCGGCAGGTCGGACGCCAGCGAGGCCGTCGCTACCTGAGCATCGGTGGCCAGCAAGGCGGGCTCGCCTCGTCCGGCGGCCGCGACCTGCGAAACGGAATTCGAATAGGGTACGCGGCCAAGCATGCGATCGACCATCGAACCGCCAGCGGTGACCGAAGCGAAGCTACCAGCGCCGCCGGTCGAGCGCTGGTTGCGCGTCAAAATCGCGGCGGGAATGCGGTTCGACGGCACGCGCACCGGTACGATTCCGGTCGAATAGTCGGAGTTGCCGGCTGAGGGCGCACCGCCGTTGGGAACGACGTTCGGTGCCGGAGCGGCATTATTGGGAACGCTGCCGCTTGTCCCTGGAGCCGTGACCGAACCTTGATCGGGAACGATCACCGAGCCGGGATCGCAGCTTGGACAGTTAGCAATCGGGCTGCCGAGGACGACGCTGCTTTGGCACGGCGTGCAAGCTGGCACGGCATAACAGCCCGTCGCTGGCGCGTAGAGTCCACTGGAGTAATAACTCGGACTCGAGTAATAGACCGGCGTCGAATAGTACGTCGGATACGAGTAGTAAGTCGAGTAGTAGCTCGGATAGGAGTAGTAGTAAGCCGACCGCAGCCGCGGCAGGCCGATGTTGATGCTCAGCGACGAATAGCTGCCGCCCCATCCGTAGCTCGGATAACCCCAGCCTAGCCCCGAGTAGCCCCAGCCGCCCCCGTATAGGCCGCCCCCGTATAGGCCGCTTCCATAAAGCCCAGTCCCGTATAGCCCGCTATAGAGCCCTGAGCCATACAGGCCACCGCCATACCAGCCGCGATGGCCCAGTCCATAGTGGCCGAAGCCGTAATGGCCAAACCCGCCGTAGTGGCCGAAGCCCCCGTAATGACCGAAGCCGTGGTGATGATGCCCCCACCCTGCCCTGCTCTGGGAGATCCCGGGCGCTGTGGCAATGAGAACGGCAGCAAGTGCCATCGCAACCTTGAGCTGTCGCAGCATGGTTCATTTCCTTCCGATAATTGAAGCGAATCGGGCACTTCAATTATCCTTGACCACGCAATTTTAGGCAACAACTCAGCCGCCGATCCGCGATTCGACTTCGGCCAGGACGTCGTCGATCTTGATGCGGTCTTGCTGCAGGCTATCGCGGTCGCGAAGGGTGACCATCTGGTCCTGCAAGCTCTGGCCGTCGACGGTGATGCAGAACGGTGTACCGGCTTCGTCCTGACGGCGATAGCGGCGACCGACAGCCCCTTTCTCGTCGTAGAAGACGTTGAACTTCTTCTTCAGCTGGCGGTAGATGTCCTGAGCCACTTCGGGCATGCCGTCCTTTTTGACCAGCGGCAGAACGGCCGCTTTGACCGGCGCGATCCGCGGATGCAGCTTCAGCACGACGCGGGTCTGCATTTGCCCCTTCTCGTCGGGCGCCTGGTCCTCGCAGTAGGCTTCGCACAGAAACGCCAGCGTCGCTCGGTCAGCTCCGGCCGACGGTTCGATCACGTGCGGCGTGAAGCGTTCGTTGGTGATCTCGTCGCGGTAGGTCAGGTCCTTGCCGCTGCCGCGCCACTTGGGCTTGCCATCCTCGCCCAGTTGGACCTCGAGCGGATTGGTGTTCTCGTCCAGCTTGCCTTCCATGTGGCTGCGGAGGTCGAAGTCGCCTCGGTGCGCGATGCCTTCCAGTTCGCCGAACTCGCCCGGCGGCAGGAACGGAAACGCGTATTCGATGTCGGCCGTGCCGGTCGAGTAATGGCTCAGTTCGTCTTGGGCGTGCTCGCGCAGACGCAGTCGCTCGCCGGCCAATCCCAGGTCGGTATACCACTGCATGCGGCGATCGCGCCAGTAACGGTACCACTGCTGCGACGTCGACGGATGGCAGAAGAATTCGATCTCCATCTGTTCGAACTCGCGCGAGCGGAAGGTGAAGTGCCGCGGTGTGATCTCGTTGCGGAAACTCTTGCCTACCTGGGCGATTCCGAAGGGCACGCGCACGCGGGTGCTGTCGCAGACGTTCTTGAAGTTGACGAAAATCCCCTGCGCGGTCTCAGGCCGCAGGAACGCGCGATCCGATTCGCCACCCAAGGCGCCGATCGTGGTCGGGAACATCAAATTGAAATCGCGCGGCTCGGTGAGGGTGCCGAGGCTCTTGGCATCGGGTCCGACGACTTGAGCGAAATCGTCGAGTGCCGACAGCGTCTGCAATTTGTCTTCGAACTTCAGCTGGTCGAGATCCTTGCTGCGCAGGCCGAAGAACTTCAGCGCTTTGGCCTCGATCTCGGGTCTGGGATCTTCGTCGCTGACTGTGGAGATGAACACGCGCTGCACGCCGTCGTCGTCGCCGCTGCCTGGCGCACCGCCGTGCCGGGCCACGCGGCCGGTGACCCAACATCCGACCACATGGTCCCAGCGGTATCGCTTCTGCGATTCGCGGCAGTCGACCATCTTGTCGCAAAACAGATCGAAGTGCCCACTGACGCGCCAGACCTGGGGATGCATGATGATCGCGCAGTCGAGCCCTACCATTTCGTAGGCTGCCGGTGCGCCGGGTGGCGGCGTCAGGTCGTCGTGCCCGGTGATCATGTCGCGCCACCAGGCATCTTTGATATTGCGTTTCAGCTCGACGCCCAGCGGACCGTAATCCCAGAACCCGTTCAAGCCGCCATAGATTTCGCTCGACTGAAACAGGTAGCCGCGGCGCTTACACAGGGAGACCAGCTTTTCCATTTGCATATTTCAAGTTCTTCTACGGCAGAGCGCGTCAAAGGTTTTTTTACGGTTACTGTTGGGAGCGATCGACGGCGATAATTCTAGCGTGGCCCGCCAGATCTTTGATGATCGTCGGCTCGCTCCAAAGGGCGCGGTCGATTGAGGCCGCGACGCCATCGGCGATCGTCGGCGAGAATTCGATTAGCAGCGAGCCACCTGGCTTGAGCCGTGTAGCCGCCTGCTCCAGCAATCGGCTGATCACCTCGGTTCCCTGCGGGCCGCCGACCAAGGCACTGCGCGGCTCGTGGTCCCGCACGCTGACCGGCAAGCCGGCGTATTCCGCTTCGGTAATGTACGGAGGATTGCTGACGATCAAGTCGAATTGCTGCGGGTCGGTCGCGGAGAGGAGATCGCTTTCCAGCAGTTGGACCTGCTCGGCGACACCGTGTTTGTCGACGTTGCGAGCCGCCACAGCGAGAGCTGCGGGGGAACTGTCCAGAGCCCAGATGCGCGACGCGGGCAACGATTTGGCCAGGGCGACGGCGATGCAGCCGCTGCCGGTTCCCACGTCGGCGATCGTCACCTCGGCACCCTGCCCTCCCCTCTTCTTCACGCGATCGATGGCCTCGACCACCAGGTGTTCGGTCTCGGGACGCGGAATGAGCACGTCGGGATTGACCTCAAACGACAGCGAGTAAAACTCTTTGTGGCCGACCAGATAGGCCACGGGCGTCCCTTCGGCGCGTCGGCGGACCATTTCCTTGAACGCGGCGCGGACCTCTTCCGGCGGCTCTTCGTCGAAGGCCGTATACAGTTCGATGCGCTGGCAACCTCGCGCCGCGGCCAGCAGGACTTCCGCGTCCAGCCGCGGCGAGCTCGAGCCATGCTTCTTGAGATACTCAGCAGTCCACGTCAGCAGCCGTCCTACCGTCCAGGCTTCTGCGGTGCTCATGCTTCCTCCATGTTGCCGCGTAGTTGATCTCGCTCGTATTCCAGCAGCGCCGAAGTGACCGGTTGCAAGTTGCCTGAAATGACGCTGTCGAGTTTGTAGAGCGTCAGGCCGATGCGGTGGTCGGTTATCCGGTTCTGTGGAAAGTTATAAGTGCGGATGCGTTCGCTGCGATCGCCCGACCCGGTCAGAGTCTTTCGCGTGTCGGAGCGTTTCTTCATTTCTTCCTGGCGCTTGTGGTCGTACAGGCGGCTCTTGAGCACGCGAATCGCCTTGGCCAGGTTTTTGTGCTGGCTCTTCTCGTCCTGGCACTGGACGACGATGCCGGTCTCGTAGTGGGTCAAGCGGATCGCCGATTCGGTCTTGTTGACGTGCTGGCCGCCTGGGCCGCTGGCGCAGAACTTGTCGATCCGATAATCGTCGGGCTTGAGTTCGATTTCGACGTCCTCGGGTTCGGCCAGCACGGCTACGGTGGCCGCCGAGGTGTGGATGCGGCCTTGGGTTTCAGTTTCCGGGACGCGCTGGACGCGATGTCCGCCGCTTTCGAACTGCAGTTCGCGATAGACGCCGTCGCCGTCAAAGCCGAGGATGACTTCCTTGAAACCGCCGCGCTCCGAGGGGCTGGCGTCCATCACTTCGACCTTCCAGCCCTTGCTCTCGGCGTTGTGTTTGTACATTTCGTACAGGTCGCGGGCGAACAGGGCCGCTTCTTCACCGCCAGTGCCGGCGCGGATTTCCATGACGCAGCGGGTGCGGTTGGCATCTTCGCCGCCGATCGTCATCTCCAGCAGTTCGTCCCAGAGCGTCTCGCGCTGTTTGCGGAGCGACTCGAGCTCGTCCTGGGCCATGGCGCGTTCGTCCGCATCGCTGCTGCCGGTCATCTCAGTCAGCTCGTGCATCTCGTCGCTCATCTTTTTGTAGGAGCGGAACTTGGTGGCCAGCCGGGCGAGCGAACCGGGTTCTCGGGCGTAGGCCGCCATTTTGTGCGACTCGGCCATCACCTCTGGCTGGCTCATCAAGTATTCGAGTTCCTCGAAACGCTTGAGCTTGCTTTCAAGTTCGTCTTTGACATTCATGCGTGCAACTTGCGGGCGGTTTGGGGGAGAGCTGTGGTAGCTGAAAACGGGAACTGGAACGACCGGGATCGAGGGCTCGGGGGACGCCCTTCGCTGCCGAGGGAACCAACGCCAGCGGGCGAGCCTCGGCGGCGGTCCGCTGGGAGGCTCGACAGGGTGGCGGCCGGTGGCGAGCCTGCGCGGCGGTCGGTGCGCTGGGCCCATCGTTTGGCCCGCAGCGGCGCATCCATTATGGCGGAGGAACGCCGGCTGGTAAGAGAGCCTGGCCGCGAGCCAGCCCATACAACGCCAGCCCGTGCAGCGCCAGTCTTTGACGTGCTAGACCGTACGGTGCTAGCCCGTACCGTGCCGGCCTTTGCAGAGTCAGCCTGAGCAATTGCCGCGGAGGACGCGCAAGAAAAGAGCGGCCACGGGCCCCGCAGCCGCTCGGCTTGTGCACGCAGAGGCGTCAGCGCCCCGCGTCCGCGCGAAATTGGGCTGCCTGGGTGGAAGAGCACAGGCCAGCCGACGCGCTATTTCTTCTTCTTGTTGCCCTGGAGGCTGGCGTAGCTGCCGGCGGCGAACTTCGACTGGAATTTTTCGATGCGGCCGGCCGTATCGACGTATTTCAGCTTGCCCGTGAAAAAGGGATGGCAAGCCGAGCAAATATCGACCTTCAGCTCTTTTTTCGTGCTGCGGGTCTTGAACGTGTTGCCGCAGCCGCAGGTCA
>JBQCJB010000761.1:0-7119 GCA_051953155.1 Aureliella sp.
TGAACGCGTAGTCCCCAGTTGCATTGTTATTGCCGAACAGTTCCAGGCGATAGGTACCCTCTTCCGATAGCGTGAAGGGACCAGCGTTGGCGTCGTCGTTGCCGAAGAACACGGACTTGCCCGAAGGGCTCAGCAACTGAACTCGTAAGTCGTCGCCATTGCTCGACAACGCGTCGTAGATGATGCGATCGCCGATGCCGCCGTGAAACTCGAAAATATCCCGTTCGCCGAGGGACGCGATGCTTCCCAAAACCTGAGAACCGCCCGAGTTTTCATCGCGAATACTGGCAAGATTGCCGTGAGCATCGTACTCGTATAGTTCGACGTGGCCTCGGCCGTCCGTGACGCTGACGATCTGATTTTGTGCATCGCGTTTAACCGACGTTATGCGTCCTTCGCCATCGGACGACGAGATCGTTTGTCCAGCTCGATCCAGCACGTGCGAGGTGACGTTGCCGTTCTCGTCTGCGAAGCCGGCCGTCGTCGCCGGGATGCCACCGGCGATGGCGGGGGACAATGGATCGATGGTCGCATCGGCGGGCAGAAGATTGCGCACTTGCAGCGGCTGGAAGTGGCGGACCGTGCCGTCCTTGAGAATAGCCGTCTGTACGCGACCGGCGAAGTCGTAGATCGTATGCTCTTCGATTCCCCGCTTGTCGATCTCACCGGTCATTCGGTGTTGGGCATCGTACTGCCAAGTCCTAATGGTGTTGTCGGGATCGATGATGCGCGTGAGGTTGCCTTGCGCATCGTATTCCAAGCGAGTGACGCGATTCGCCGAGTCGGTGATTTGTGAAACTTTGCCATTGTTGCCGATGGCAAATTCAGTTCTTTGGCCGACCGGGTCCGTAATGAGGACCAGGCGTCCTTGGGCATCGTATCCATACGACCAGGCATTGCCGTTCCGATCGGTCACGCTGGCCAGTTTGTTCTGAGCGTTAAACACCGTGACCGTTTGGTCGGTACTCGTGATGCGGAACGTTCGATCGGGCATCCGCGTCAGCGTCGAGAAATTTCCCGGTGACGATCGGTACGGCTGGCCGGCAGACAGAGGCGGCAGATACAGGCCTTCGTCACCGTTGCCATCGATGACGATCACCGACCCGTCCGGGTTCTCGACCAGTTCCTGAAGGTCATTCAGTCCCCAGCCGGCACCGAACTGGCTATCGATCGCGTTGACATGTAGAACCTGAAGCTCGCTCGAGGTCAACGAGCCCACGAAGGCTTGCCCATTGAACTGCATCAGCCCGGAAGATATTTGGGCGTTGTACAAGCCAGACGGCGCGGACCGCAAATCGGCCTGAAGAGCCACCTTCGTATCGGGCTGGTCGGGAGGCACCGACCAGATGTGCGAGCCAGCCGGCAGACCGTACTGTCCGCCGTCGTAGCCAGGGACTTCATAAGTGAAGCCGCCGCGCTCGAACTTCATCGACGCTACCAGATTCAAATTGGAGAATGGCTGCGTGTTATTGAAACCGAAATGCACGATCGGTCTTGGATCGGCTCGCCGCGAATCGTAGGTTAGCGTCCAGGCGTGGTCGACGCCCTGCGTGTTGGTGCTGACCAGAGTATGGCTTTCGATTTCGGCACCCGAGTGCAGTTCGACAATCGAATTACCTCCCGCTGTGGCCGGAGGACACTCATCACATCCGTCATCGGGGTTGGCATTGTCCTGATCGGGATCGTCCGGCTCGGGAACGGGAGGGGCTGCGAAGTGCCAACTGCTGTTGCGAACTCCACCCGAGATGGTCTCGATTTTCGTTCCGTCGGGGCTGACCCGCATGTCGCCCACGTCGTCAAACTGGCCCGTAACGGGATTGATGGACCATAAATCCATCAGCGTGCCGGGAGCCCAACCCGAACGGTTGGGAAAGGTCATCGGCGCGGGCACGCTGAAGACCATCTCGCCGGGCTGGATGGTCACGACCAGGTCGGCGAACAAATTCTCTGGAAGGGCGGCGGGAGTAAGCGAAACGGGCACTTCAGTGATGCTCAGCACGCCGGTAAAGGGTGTGCCTTGCTGGTTCATCAAAGTTCCCGCGCCGACCAGCAGCGACACATCGTCGATGGCCGGGGTCGTCACCAACGTATCGCGCGCCGGATCGATTTGGCGGCCATTGGCCAGATCCAACACCGGCAAATAGATCGGGCGGGGAATGACGTTGTTGACCAGCGGGATAGGCGCCTGACCGAGGATCAAGGCGAGCTTTTCGGCGATAAAGGGATACGCGCCCGAGCCGCCGAACAGATCGCCGCGAACCTTCAATGTGTCGCTGACGATCGGTCCGGCCCCCAGGTCGAGCGCAAAACTTCCGTCGCTAGCGGTCAGTCCTTGGTTCGCCCCGATTTCGACCTGCATATTGGCTAGCGGCTGACCGTTGGTTTGCAAGACCTTGCCCGAGATGCGCGTCGTGGCAATTGGATCGGCAAGCACATGCAGCACCACCGCCTGCTGCGCAGCTAGTGTGCCGTCAGTGGCGATGACCTCGAACTGGTAGGTTCCGACGTCGGAGGGCGTCGGTTGAAAAACTAAGGTGCCATCGGCCTTGAGGCTACCTTGTGGCGGTGTCAAGCTGGACCGCAGCGTGAAACGGATATCGTCTCCATCGGTGTCCGAGGCGCGGAGAGGCACCTGCAGCGTCGCGCCCGGCATGACGCTCAAGGGACCGATGGCCTCAAGCGTCGGCGCATGGTTAGCGCCGGCCCAGACGTTGGGCTTGAGCGCAAACGGAACCTGCGATGGGTTGCTCAGCTCGATCGACACGGCGGCGGTCGTGTCTCCGCCTTGCAGACCGCCTGAGGAACTGGCCGCTTCCAGGGTTACATACGGCGATCCGTCGGTCGCCACTCCTGAAGGATTGAGCAACGTTACCGACGATGGCAACCCTGGGAATGAAACCGCCAAGCGTTTACCGACAGCGGCCCCTCGATTGAACAGATGCACTTGGGCGCTGTACTTGCCAGTGGACGAATCGAAAGCGACATGATCGACGATTGCCTCGACGTCCGGGGCCGGCTGAAGCTGCGACAGATCCGCAGGGCCAGGGGGGCTGACGACCCGCTCGGCCTGCGCCGCCAAGCGGGGTCGGGCCGCGCCTTGATCATTGAATCTATTGGACAACGGCTTGATCGTTATCTGCGACCCGCCATTGGGAGTGTCAGTCAGGAGCTGAAAGCGCAATAAACCGGTATCGACACCTTCGATGCTCGACAGATCGATCGACAATACCGAGCCATTCCACGACACCAGGCCCGGCACGTAATCGACTCGGCCTGCCCCGAGAGTGAAGAACGCCGTCCCCGGCGTGCCACGGTCCAGGAGGGTTTGATGCGTTCCCTTGGCGTCGACCAGATACACAGCCAGCATGTCGTTGTTGGCCTTGCTGGCGAATGAGGTATCCAGCTGCACCTGGTACTCGCGCGAACCGCCATTGGCACCCAGCGTAATCGCAATCTCGGATTCGTTGGCGAAGCGATTCCCCTGCGTCAGTACGCGCGGGCTAGAGCGTTGCGTGTTCAAGTGATTGATGATCAGTAACGCATCAATCGGCGACAGGAACTGGTCGCCGTTGACGTCGAGAAACGGCTCGTCCACCTCTTTTTGCGGAGGCAGCGGCCGGGCGCCGCGCGTATTCAGATCGTTGATCAACTGGAGCGCATCGAAGGCGACGACAAAACCGCTCTGATCAACGTCCAGCGAATCAACTGGATTGCGCCAATCGACAGCTAGCAAGCGGCGTTCTTCCAACCGCTCCAATTCCTGAAGCCGCCAGCCGCTGCGTTTCCTCGAGCGCTCGTGTCCACCGCGAAGCTCGCGCAGGAACACCGGCAACAACGACCGCTTCGCCGCCGAAAGAGCGCTCTCACGTCGCATGCTGACCTCCAGCGACAACTTCGGTCGGCCAGGCGCACAAGGAAACGGGGGTGACCTAAGCGTTGGTCAACAGATTGTCAGTCGAAAAGTACGCCAACTCTGACAGAAAGAACGCCCACAAACATACTTGGCCGCCGAGAGGGGAGCAAGCAAAACGTCGGCTCGGTTTTTTAAAGACGCCTTCCTTGCCGCACTCGCTCGCAGCTCGCCAGCCTGACGCGAGGAGTCCGCAATGGCGATGATCCCCAGTCCCACGCCGAGTCATGGGATTCCTTGCACCAACACGTCACGCGACCAATGGGGCCGCCTGCCTCAGCGGAGAGTTGAGGGCAAGCGGCGGAGCTGTGGCCAAGCTTGGTTTGTAAAGAACTGCGAGCTTGCGCGGTTCGGCTTGACAGCCGAAACGGCTGTCCTGCTTTTCAGCCTTCCTCATTGGCTGCCTGACCTCAGCCGCTCTGCTCGCTGCTGCCAGCCAGTGGCGTCCAAGTCTTGAAACAGACCGTCGGCGTTGAGCTCCGTACCGGTTAGGACCTCAATCCACAACATCGTCTGGTCCACATTGCCAGCAACGGGTTGTGGCAAGGGCCAAGAACGGACAGTCCGATCAAAGGATGCTGTCCACAGCGAAACCCCATCTGGGCTGAAGCTCACGTCGCGAACGGTTCGCTTGTGAGCCATGGGCGCTCCCAAGGGCTTTCCTGTAGCGACATCCCAGAGCCTGGCCGCACCATCCCAAGAGCCGGTAGCCAACAGTTTGCCATTCGGGCTAAACTCAACGCTCAGCACGTGGTTTTGATGCGGCATGGCGGTGCCAAGCGGCTGGCCAGTCGCGGCATCCCAGAGACGGACAGCCCCTTCGTCCCAGGTGCCCGTGGCGAGGACCTTCCCGTCCGGACTGAAGGCGGCTGCGCGCACCGGGCCCCGATGCGACAGTGGCGGCCCGACTGGCTGGCCGGTATTTGCGTCCCAAAGCTGCGCCGTGGCGTTTTCGCAGCCGGTCAGCAGCCACCGCCCATCCGGACTGAACTCAACTGCATGCACCCAGCCGGAATGTTGGAGCGGTTGGCCACACGCCTCGCCGGTTACCGCATTCCAAATCCGAGCCGTATTGTCTTTGGCACCAGTTGCCACCCGTTTTCCATCGGGACTAAACGTGACCGAGTACACATGATCGTCGTGCTGCATCACCGCCCCGCGCGGTGCGCCGTCGGCCACTTGCCAGATTCGAGCCGTCTTGTCGGAACTGCCGCTGACCAAATACTCTCCGTCTGCACTGAAGGCCAAACTCAGTATGGACGCATCGTGAGCCACTGGGACGCCAATGGCTTCGCCGGTGGCCGCATCCCAGAAGCGAATCTGTTGGTCCGCCGTACCGGTAGCGAGCGTTCGGCCGTCGGGACTGACGGCTACACAGTATGCCAATCGCTCGTGACCGATCGTGACCGATTCGGTAGTCGCGTCGGACTTAGTCCAGATCCGCACCTTGCCGTCCGCGCTGCCTGTCGCCACTCGCGACAAGTCCGGTTGGACAGCCGCCGCAAGAATGGCTGTTTCGTGTTGAATCGCATTACCTAGTGGCGCCAGCGTGGCTGCATCCCACAGCCGAAACTCGCCGGCTGCATCGCCACTCCACATTGCCGCACCGCCGGGCACAAAGCCGACGGTGTGCACAGGTCCCTGGTGCAGCAACGGAAAGCCAAGCGGCTGGCCAGTGGTCGCGTCCCACAATCTGGCGGTTCCTGCCTCGCAGCCGGTCAACAGCAGTTGCCCATCGGGGCTGTAGGCGATGGCCCAGACTTCGCCTTGATGGACCAGGGGCTGGCCGATTGGCTTTCCAGTCTCGGCCTCGTACAACCAGACGCGAACATCCGCCGCCAGCGCCAACGTACGTCCATCGGGATGGAACGCGACGGCTTGAATCCAACCAGGCGGCAAAAACGATTGCCGCAAATCGCCCGTGGCTGCGTCCCAAAGTCGAGCCGTTCCATCGGCGCTTCCGGTGAGCACCAATTGC
This sequence comes from Aureliella sp., assembly GCA_051953155.1. GTDB lineage: Bacteria > Planctomycetota > Planctomycetia > Pirellulales > Pirellulaceae > Aureliella. The sequence continues at coordinate 5,889 of JBQCJB010000761.1, forward strand.
GCATCCGGACTGAAGGCCACCGACTGCACCCAGTGCTTGTGCGTAACCGCCTTGCCCCAGGGTTGACCAGAACGCGTATCCCACAGCCGAACCGTCTTGTCAGTACCTGCAGTCGCCACCAGCCGTCCATCTTGGCTGACAGCGATCGCGCGAATCTCGCCTGGATGGGGTAAGGCGTCACCGATTTGCAGGCCAGTGACCGGATCAAAGCGCCGCGGCGGACTCAATCGTCCACCAGTCCACAGCTCCCGGCCGCCCGGTGCCAAGACAACGGCTTGCGCCTCGCCGCCATGCTCGAGAATGGCGTCAAGTCGATAACTCAAACGCCCGCTGGCGGCGCTCAGATTCGTGCGGATCACGTGCTCGAGCTCTTTCGAGGCAGGTTGTGCGAGTTGCAGGCTGCGACCAAGCAACAGCATGCCATGCGCGATATGCCCTTGGTCGAGCATCGACAATCCGCGCTCGACCGCGTAATTGGCTGACGATTGCTCCGCTTGCCTGCGAAAAATCTCTGCTCGGGCCAGCGCGGCTTGCGTCAACTCCTGTTGTTCATTCAATTCGATCGCGGTCTGTTCAGCTCGCCGGCGCTGGAAGTTTGCATCCCTCAGCGCAGCCTGAGTCAACTGCTGCTCGCGGCGAATCTCGGCTGTGATGGCGTAGTTCAGCGCCAAAGCACCTGCCGACAACAAGGCCACTACTGCCAGAGCGCCGACCGCAACCAACGGTTTATTGCGTCGGCACCACGCGGCAGTCCGCTCGAGGGTGCCAGCCCGCCGCGCGGAGATGGGCGACCCCATCAGAAAGCAGCCAAGGTCATCGGCGAGTGCTTGAGCGCTGGCGTAGCGTGCTTCGGGCTCCTTGGCCAGGCACTTCAAACAGATCGTTTCCAGGTCTCGGGGTATCGATGGCTGCAGCCGAGCCGGAGGAACCGGGGCTTGGGTGCGCACCTGCTCCAGCGCGTCCAAGGCGTTGATTCCCTGGAACACAGGGTGTCCCGTAAGAGCCTCGTATAAGATTGCTCCGAGGGCATAAATATCTACCGACGGACCAAGCAGTTGCTGTTTGCTTTTGCCCCAAGCCTGCTCGGGTGCCATGTACGCCGGAGTACCGATGATGACGCCCGTGGCCGTCAAATCACCTTCGCCGATCGGCTGAGCCAATCCAAAGTCGGTGACCTTGGGAACAAACTCGGTCAAGGGTTGCCTGGCCGTTGATGCGCAGTCAGGAGCCG
>JBQCJB010000762.1:0-8143 GCA_051953155.1 Aureliella sp.
AACGAAAACGTTGGATTTACAGAATCATTTTTAATAAAAAGGTCTTTTAATCCGCCTAATTGTTTACCAAGTCTATCGGCATGTTGTAGAGGAGTGAGACCAGCATTCAAATCTACGATATTTTTTTTATCAGCAATTGGAAGAAGTTCAGATCGCGCGGAGCTTGCGGCTCCTGCGAGGCGGCGGCCGCGCGATTGGCCGCGGCGTCGGCTGCCAGACGCTGCAGTTCTTCGGCGACGACGCTACCGCGATCGGCCGCACGATTCGGTGCGGCCTCTTGCCCTCGGGCCATGGGAGACACGCACACCCAGCCCAACACGCACAGCCCGATCAGCAGCCGAGTGCCACCGCACCGCGGTCGGCCCGTCGCTCGGAGCGGGGTGACCGGCGAGCCCTCTGGCAGAGCAGGGGAGAGGGCGGTGTTGGCGACCAGTGTCGAACCATGAGTCGATTGCATACTGCAAGCCTGGCCCACCAGAGGTGAGCGCGTCACCGAAAGGAAACGGATCTGGGGTGCAACCTGAGGATGAGCGACTGCCCCGGGTCTCAGGCTTGATTGTATCCCAAAATCAGCGAAGTTTGTTCAGTTCGTTCAACCGCACTTGCGCCTGCTTAACGACTTCGTGGGTTGGGTGCTTGTCGATGACGTAGGTGTAGAAGTCTTTCGCAATGTTCAGCGCCCGCTCGCGAGCCTCTCCTTTGAGGTCCTGGATGAGGGCCTCGCTGCAGCGTCCGGCTTCAAAACCTCCTCGGGCTTGCCAGTTCTTGATTTCCCCGTCAGCCTTCTCCGCGCCGTAGCCGAACATGACCCGCTGGAACTCGGGAATTGCTTTGTCGAACTTGCGCTGAGCAAAGTACAGCTCGCCCATCATGAAGCGGGCGCGGGCCGCAATCTCGTCGCGGTACTTCGAAGCGACCTCGCCGAACAATCGCAGGGCTTCGTCGGGTTGATTAAGGTTCTGTTTGGCGGTGGCCAATTCGAAGATAACCGTCGACAGATAGGGCGAGTTCGGATAGCGGGTGATGATTTCGCGCAGCCAGGCTTCGCAATCGCTCCACTTCTTCTGCTCACGCAGGCACTGGGCACCGTGCAGGTAGACGAGCGTTCGGACCTGTTCGGAGACCTCGGCCTGGGCGTTCTTCTCCAGCAGCTGGCGCGCGGTCTGGTACTTGGCGAGGGCCTCGCTGAACTTGTCCTGCTTGAAGAGGCACTCGGCGTTCATAAAGCAACCGTCGACGATGAAGTCTCCCTCGGGAAACTGGTTGACCTGCTGCGCGAACTCTTCGGCCGCTTGCGGATACTTTTCCTGCTGGAAAAGACTCCAGCCGAGCTTGTACAGAGCCTTCTCTTTCAGCGAAGCATCGTCGGCTTTGCTGAGCACGCTGGTGTAGACGGGCACCGCTTCGCTGTAACGCTTGGCATCGTAGTGCTGTTGGGCGACTTGGTAGAGCGCTTCGGGGACGAACTCGCTCTTGGGGAACGCGTCGATCAGTTCCTGGAAGCGGGCGATCGATTTTTCGGAATCCTTTTTGTCGGCCCAAGCCCAGCCCAGTTCGTACAGGATCTTGTCCTTGGCTTGGTAATCGGGGACCTCGGCAAGCACGCGCTCGAAGGCGTCGATCGCCTGGTCGAGCTGTTGCTTCTCGACGTGCGCCATGCCCAGTTCATACAAGCCATTGGCCAGGGACGCGTCCACGGGCTTGGTCTCTAAAAACTTGTTCAGCACGTCGATCGATTCGTCGACGCGACCGAGCTTCCGCAGGCAGACCGCTTTCGCCAACAGACTTTCCGTCGTCAGCGAGTCGTTGCGACCGGCGCTCAACAGGGGCTCGAGTGCGGCCAGGCCGGCCTCGTACTTTTCCTGCTTGATCAGTGAGAGGGCGATGCCGTAGCGCGCGTAGTCATGCATGCTGCTGGCCGTCGGCTCCTTGAGTATCGCCTGGTAATCGGCGATGGCACCGTCGAAGTCCTGCTGGGCGGCGCGCACCTGACCCATGCGGTACCGCGCTTGAAATCGAACTCGGCTTTCGGGATAGCTGGCGATCAATTCCTCAAGCGTCTTCAGAGCGCTGGCTGCATCGTTTTGACGCTGGTAGGCCTGAGCCAGGACCAGCAGCACTTCATCGGCCCGATTCCATTTGTCCGAAGTCTTGTGGCTGGCCACGAGCTGGGCGATCGCTTCGGTCGGCTTGTCCATGAACAAGTAGCACGAGCCCATGATCGATTGAGCTTCGGCTTTTTGAGCCGCGTCGGCAAACAGCGGCATCTTGGATTCCAGCAGCTTGATCGCTTCCTGGTAGTGTCCTGCCAAATAGTGTGCCATCGACAAACGGATCACCCAGTACGGCAGCGACGGGTTGTTCGGCTCGCTGTCGACCAGTTTGGTGTACGCATCGATTGCGGCGGTGTGCTGTCCCTGCAGCAGCAGCGTCTCCGAGGCCACGTAAGCCACGTCGGCTCGCAGCGGGTCTTGCGGGTAACGCTTCAAAAACGTCTCGGCCCACCGCTTGGCATCGTCGAGCCGGTCCGACTGCAAAGCCGTGATCGCCGCGTTGTACGTCGCGCGCGGGGCTAGCGGGTCGTCGGGATGTTCGGTCGCGATCTTTGCATAGGCCTGCAGCGCATCGGCCAGCCGCGCAGGGTCAGCGTAAAGGGCGTCGGCCAGATCGAGTTGCAGAGCCAAGCCGCTGGGCGTCGTGCCCGCCCACTTGAGAACCTCTTCGAGCACGGGGATAGCGTCGCTGGCGTTGGGTAGCCGCTGCATCGTCATGGCCCAGTAATGAGCCGCTTCGGCCCCCTGGGCATCTTGGCGCTGCATCACATCGCGGAATTGCGCCAGCGCTTCGGGATACTGCCCCAACCGGAAATACATCTGACCCGCCGAGAGCTTGGCAGTCGCCACATGTTCCGACTTGGGAAACTTGCTAGCCAACTGTTCGAACGTCTTGGCCGCCTCGGCTAGCTTGTCTTGCTCGACCAGGGCTTGGCCTAGCCGCAAGAGAGCGTAGTCGGCCAGCGGATTGTCGCGATTCTGGCTTTCCCGCTGCAGCAGTTTTTCTGCTTCGGTCGGCTTGCCAGTCCGCAGCAGGACATCGGCCAATCGCAACGTGACCTTGTCGCGCAGTTTGTTCTCCGGAAACTCTTTCAGAAAGTCTTCGTAGTACTGCCGAGCCTGATCGTCTTGCTTGGTCTGCTCGAGTGCGACGCCGACGGCGTACTGCGCATCGGGGCGCCATTTCGAGTTCGCCAGGCTTTTGGCTTTGAGCAATTGCTGGTGGTATTCGATGGCCCGTTTCGCGTTACCGAGCGAGTACTCGATCTCGCCGGTGAAGAACAGCGCCTGGTCGATGGTCGCGCCTTGCGGATAGGCCTTGATGTAGTCGGCAAACGTCTCGCGAGCTTGAGACAGGAGCTTGCGCTGGGTCGCTTCGTCGCCTTCTGCCTGGCGAGCTTGCATGAACTGGCACCAACCGAGGTTGATCAGCGATTCGTCGCGCACGTCCAAGCGGCTGTCGGTCAGGGCTTTGGCAAAGGCGGCAGCCGCGGCAGCATAGTCCGGCTTGGCCTGCTGCATGTAGCACACGCCCAAGTAGTGACTGGCTTTGCTAGCCAGCGGATCCTTGGGGTAGTCCTTGAGCAGTTTCTTCCACTCTTCGACAGCCAGTTCAAAGGCGCCGTTGTTTTGAAAGTTCGCTGCGTCGGCAAAGTGGTTGATTGCCGCCGGATTGGACTTGGCCGTGTCGCTCGACTTCTGTGGTTGAACGTTGCCGCGGGCATTGGGCGTCGGCGTCTGGGTGTTGGGGATTCGGTTGGCCGGCACTTTGGTGCCCTGCGCGACCGCGCCCTCGGTCATCGCAAGCACCGCCAGCAGGCAACCGATGAACCACGCTCTCGGAAGGCTTGGCAAGCTTCGGGGCATGTGTTTTTGCATAATCATTCTTCGCCGCGCAGACAAAAACCTAGAAGGGCGCCTATTTTCCATCATCAGGCACCGCTGGAAGCCTTAGTGTATCGCAGCACCTAAGGGGGGGAAAGATTTACTAGGCCCACCCACGGGCCTGACGAGCCATTCCAACCGCAGGCAATCAATGCCAGCAACCACTCGAAGGTCACACTTGCGCCTGTCTAGTTCGCCTATTTGACCCAGATGTCCGCCAGCGGCGAAGTGCGTCGTGAATGGGCAGTGACACAGGGTATCGTGAAGGGGCGGTCCGCAGTGTTTATACTTTGGGCATTCCGTCCTCTCTTGCTGCCGCAAAAAGTAGAAAGACTGCTCCTTGAAAAACATCTTGGTCACCGGCGGATCGGGATTCATCGGATCGCACCTCACCGAAGCCTTGCTCGCGCAGGGGCACCGCGTCCTGGTCGTCGACGACCTTTCGACCGGGTCGGCGAGCAATCTGGCGCACTTGAGCGGGCACGAGCGTCTGGAGGTGGTCCAGCGCGACATCGGCGATCCGAAGCTGGTGCGCGAGTTGATCGAGCGCTGCGACGTCGTGTACCACTTGGCCGCCGCCGTAGGCGTGGCCCTGATCGCCCGGCAGCCCATCCAGACGATCGAGCGGAACATCTATCCGACTCAGTTGATCCTCGACGAGCTGCAAAGACAAATCCGCGCCGGCCGCGCCATACCCATGTTCCTGGCGAGCACCTCCGAGGTCTATGGCAAGAATCCCAAGGAGGTCTGGAGCGAGGGAGACGATCTGGTCTTCGGCGCGACGACTAAACCGCGGTGGAGCTACGGTGCATCGAAAGCGATCGACGAGTTTCTGGCTCTGGCTTGCCACCGCGAGTATCAGTTGCCGATCGTCATCGGCAGGTTTTTTAACGTCGTCGGCCCGCGACAGACTGGTGCCTACGGGATGGTGCTGCCGCGGTTGATCGAAGCCGCGCTGAAGAACGAACCGCTGCTAGTTCATGACGACGGCCATCAGGTCCGCTGCTTTGCCCATGTCAGCGACGTCGTCAACGCCGTGCTGCAGTTGATGGCCACGCCGGCCGCCGCCGGGCGGGTCTTCAACATCGGCAGCGACAATCCGGTGTCGATCCTCGAGCTGGCCCAGCACGTGTGCCGCTTGGTCAACCCGCAGGCGCAGATCGAGTTCCAATCGTATCGCCAAGCTTATGACGAGGACTTCGAAGACATTCGCCGCCGCGTCCCCGACCTGTCGCGACTCCGCGGCACGATCGACTATCACCCCCAACACACGCTCGAAAGCATCATCAAAGACGTGCTCGAGCACACGCGGTCCTAGCGAGCAGCGAAACAACAAGCGATGCACATTGCAAAACAGTCTCCCCCTCGCCCCGCTTCGGGGAGAGGGGGCTGGGGGGTGAGGGGCAGCGTTACCAAGGCGGCCTCGATCAAATTGCTTGTGAGGCAGATCGCTTGGGACGCGGAGATCAAGATTAATAGGACAGCCGAGACGGCTGTCCTACTTTGAGGGCTGGTTCTACTTGAGTTCGACCAGTTCGTCGTTGGCGGCCATTTTGCGGATGTCTTCGGTAATGCGCATCGAGCAGTACTTGGGACCGCACATGCTGCAGAAATGAGCCGACTTGAAGGTCTCTTGCGGCAGCGTTTCGTCGTGGAAGGCTTGGGCGGTTTCCGGATCGAGCGACAGGCGGAACTGTTCCTTCCAGTCGAACGCAAAGCGAGCGCGGCTGAGCGCGTCGTCGCGATCCTGCGCACCAGGACGCTGCCGAGCCAGGTCCGCGGCGTGAGCTGCGATCTTGTAGGCAATCACGCCTTGCTTGACATCCTCGCGGTTGGGCAGCCCCAGATGTTCCTTGGGCGTGACGTAGCAGAGCATCGCGGCTCCGCTCCAGCCGGCTAGCGCGCCGCCGATGGCGCTGGTGATGTGGTCGTAACCGGGAGCGATGTCGGTGACCAGCGGTCCGAGGACGTAGAACGGTGCGCCGTTGCAGATCTCGATCTGCTTTTTAATGTTAATGTAGATCTGATTCATGGGAATGTGGCCGGGGCCTTCGACCATGCACTGCGTTCCCTTTTCCAGCGAACGTTTAACCAGCCGTCCCAGCACTTCCAGTTCGGCGAACTGGGCTTCGTCGCTGGCGTCGGCGATCGATCCGGGCCGCAGGCCATCGCCCAGGCTCCAAGTGACATCGTATTGCTGCATGATGTCGCACAGATCATCGAAGTGCTCGTAGAGCGGATTCTGTTTGCGGTGAGCCATCATCCACTTGGCGATCAGCGAGCCGCCACGACTGACGATGCCCGTCACGCGGCCGACGGTCATGTGCAAGTGCTCCATCAGCACGCCGCAGTGGACGGTCATGTAATCGACGCCCTGCTTGGCTTGATGTTCGACCATGTCGAGGAAGTGCTGCGGACGCATGTCCTCGATGTTGCCTCCCAGCTGCTCGAGCATCTGATAAATGGGCACCGTGCCGATCGGCACCGGGGAGGCTTCGATGATGCGCTGGCGGATGCGGTCGATGTCCTTGCCGGTCGAGAGGTCCATTACCGTATCGGCCCCGTAGTGCACAGCCGTGTGCAGTTTGTCCAGTTCTTCGTCGAGGTTGCTCGTCACGGCGCTGTTGCCGATGTTGGCGTTGATCTTGCACGTGGCGGCGATGCCGATGCACATGGGCTCCAACCGTCCGGCCAGGTGCACCTTGTTGGCAGGGATCACCATCCGCCCAGCCGCAACTTCCTCGCGAATCGTTTCTTCGCTCAGCCGCTCCTTTTCGGCGACCACACGCATTTCGGGGGTTACGTCGCCTGCACGCGCAGCCATCAGTTGAGTCGTCATCAGCAATCGCTCTCTTGACTTTAGTTATCTTGGTCGGTGGTTGGAGATCTCGGGGATCGCCGGGCCAGCCACCTCGAGGGGGCCGCCCGCACTCCGCCAATTATTCAGCGCCGGAGCATTTCAGTGAACCCTGGCGCGCGAACTGGCCGGTTTTTTTCGACTACCAAATGCCTAATTGCTCGAGCTGTCGGGTGGCGGTACCGGCCCAGTCGCGGTTGGCCGCTGGCGAGGCGGGGCTGGGGTGGAGGATGCGGCCGACCCGAGTTCCACCCGCGGCGACGCGCGCCGCACAGGCTTCGGCCCAGCCCCCCACGCCAATAATCCACTCTGGCTGAAAGGCTTCGATGAGCTTCGACAGATGGTTGTCGCACATCGCCTCCAGCGGCCCACGCAGCTTGACCGGCAGTTTGTCGGGCGTCACGTTCCGGGCGGATTCCTCCATGAAGACCAGCGGGCAATAGTTGGCCACGTAGTGCGTCTTGAAGAACCGCTCGGGGGTTTGAAAGCGGCTGCGAAACAGCCCCCACAGCCTATCCCCGGAAACCTCCGAACGGCCGCAGGACCAACCTTCGATCGGCCGCTTGGGATGTTCGCGAGCCGGCCGCGCGATCCGCCCTTCGATTTTCAGCCAGTCGCGGGCGGCCGCGATCTGACCAAAGGGCACGCCGGTCTGAGCCATACCCCAAGGGCCAGGATTCATGCCCAGAAACAGGACTTCACAAGTTTCGTGCGCATACCGCGCAATGTATTCGCGATGCGCGTCCCATGCGTACTCGAGCGGATGATAGACCCACGGAATCGTGGGCGCAAACTCGAGCGTCGCTACCGCATCCCGCAGTTCTTCCGCGGCGCGGAGCACAGCCGCTGCGGTGCTGCCCGCGCGAGCCTTGCTCAGCCTCATGAACGCTCTCCCGCTGAGTCGTCGTTTGTTTCCCTCGAGTCGGCTTGGCCCTCGGCAGGTGGACCCGCGGTGCTGCCCTCGCGACCGGAGGCTTGGCTGCGCAGCCGCGCAAGCCACCGCTTGAGGTCAGGGGGCAGCGGCATCCGAAACTCCAACTGTTCGCCGGTCAGCGGGTGGGTGAAGGCCAGACGTTCCGAATGCAGTGCTTGACGCGGCGCATCGGTCGCGTCGATCAAAGTCGAACCGTCGGCCAAACGCGTGTAGGTTTTCTCGCCGCACAAGGGATGCCCAAGCTCCGACAAGTGAATGCGGATTTGGTGCGTGCGACCGGTCTCCAGGCGGCAGCGCACCACCGAGCTGTCGCCGATCGCTTCCTTGAACTCGAGATGCGTGATCGCCAGTTGCCCCTCGGATTGCAAGATGGCTGCTTTCTCAGCTGCCGTCGCGGCCGCTGGCAGGCCGGTT
>JBQCJB010000763.1:0-2418 GCA_051953155.1 Aureliella sp.
AGTGCGAGCATGAGGATGTTCGGATTGAGCAGTCCCTGGACGACCGACATGTGCTGCACGGAGGTATGTTTGACGCGCTCGCGCTCAAGCTCCGATTCGAGCGCATCGCGCTCTTCAGCAGTCAGCCACTTGGCTTGACGAGGCCGGTCGGTCAGCGCGAGGACCACGACGATGCCCATTACCACTGCCGGGATACCCCAGAAGATGAAGACGCATTGCCACCCTTTTAATCCGAACAGCGTAGGCGCTCCGTTCTCGCCGATGTCAAGCATCATGCCGGAAACGTAATTGCCGATGATCATCGCGATCGGCGAAGCGATCAGAAAGATCGAAAGAGCTCGCGCGCGATCGCGGGCCGGAAACCAGTGGGTCAGGTAGACGATCACACCCGGGAAAAAGCCCGCCTCGGCCAGACCGAGCATGAAGCGAATCGTATAGAAATGCCAAGGCTCTTTGACGAACGCTGTCAGCGCGGCCACCAAGCCCCAACTGACCATGATCCGGCAAATCCACTTGCTGGCGCTCCAGCGTTCGACAATTAGCGTCCCAGGGATCTCGAGCAAAAAGTAGCCGAGAAAAAAGATCCCCGAACCGAAACCGATCACCGCTGCGGTGAAGTCCGGCAGCGACTTGGACATGGTTAATTGAGCGACGCTGACGTTGTTGCGATCGACGTAGGCGATGATGTAACAGACGAACAGCAGCGGGAGCGCTCGGAGATATACTTTGCGACGCGCGCTATCGAGCGCGGACGTCGATGCGGCGATTCTGGACAAGGCTGGCTCCGCATTACGAGTCGGTAGGGTTGGCAAAAGCTGAATTGTAGTTGCCCACCGCGGCCCCTTGTAGACCACGCAGCCTCGACCTTCGCTCGCAACACAGAAAACCCGCCGCCTACGGCGCGAAGAACCAGGCGATGGTCAGTGCCGAACAGAGCAGGGCGGCCATCGAAGCGGCCCACGTTTGACGATCCCCTTGGGCGACTTCTGCCGCTTGCTCCGTCGTTTGGAACAGCCGACCGATGATCGCCAGATAAACGATCGCACCGATCGCCGCATTGATTGCCATAATCACGGCCGCTGCCCACACCAGCGGACTCTGGGCGGTGATCGTCGTCAGGAAGATCTGCAGCTTGGCCCAAAAGCCGGCCGTCAGCGGGATACCTGTCAAACTCAACAGTGCAATGCTCAAGCCTACGGCGGCCATCGGTTTGCGATACGCCATGCCATTGAAGATCGCCAGGTCCTCGGCTCCCACTTCAGCTGGCTTGATCGCGGCCACGACGGCGAAGACGCCAATCGTCATCACTGCATAGGCGGCTAGATAATCAAAGATCGGGGCAACATGGCCACCGACGATCATGATCGCCGCGAGAGCCAAGAGCAGATACCCCGAATGCGCCACACTGGAGTAAGCCATCAAACGTCGCAGATTCCGCTGAGCCAAGGCAGCACAGTTGCCGATCGTCATCGTCAGCACGGCCATAATCAAGATGAGAATGCTGAGCATCGGTGGCAGGTCTTGGATCAACTGGGTACCGCCGAGCAACCGCACCAGCCCCAGAAATCCGGCCAGCTTCGGAATGAACGACATTACCGCCGTCAGTGGCAGCGTCGCGCCGGAGAAAACATCCGGTGCGTAAAAGTGGAACGGAACGGCGGTGACGCGGAACGCCAGGCCGACGACTGCCAGCGTCAAGGCAACCGCGCAGAACGTCGTGCGCTGCTGGACGATCGCGTCTTGGATCGTCGGCAATGCCGTACTGCCAGCGGCGCCGTAGAGGTACGAGCAACCCAGCAGGAAAAAGCCCGAGGTGAAAGCGGCCAGCGTAAAGTACTTCAACGTGGCTTCGCGGCCGGAATCGTCCGTGCGCGAAATGCCCAGCAACACGGTCGTCGGCAAACTGACCAGTTCCAACGACAGGAACAGCGAGGTCAAATCGTTGGCCCCCGAGGTGTAGATCAAGCCCGAGAGCATCAACAGCAGCCAGCCATAATAATCCGAGGCGCGCTGCGGAATGACTTGTTCCCAACCGACCAGCACGATCAACACGCCGGCCAGGATCGTCAGCCACACGCCGCGCACCGTCACGTCGTCGCCGATGAAGAGCGAGTTGACCGACAGTCCTTCCACCGGTTCGCCCACCATCGCAAACGCGGCCGCCATCGCCAGGCTGAACAAGCTGAGCGCACCCCACAGATTCCTTCGCGCGTCGCTGCCGGCGCTGCTCGGAATTAACCCCAGAGCCAGAATGACCATGCCCGAGAGCAAGAGCACGTTGGCCGGAGCCACAGCGGTGATCTGGTTGATGACTTGAGCGACTGTGATGTCCATGTGCGTTTTGCGTGGTTGGTGATTAAGTCTAGGAAAGCTTGATAACTCGAAGCCACTTCTCAGCGGGCCAGCGCGACCGGCTCG
>JBQCJB010000764.1:0-3343 GCA_051953155.1 Aureliella sp.
ACGCCAGCGACATGCCGCTCAGCGAAGCTGGACTGGTAGCCGAATGGCGATTCGACGATCTGTCGAGCGCGGGCGTGACTACCGCCTCGGTCGGCGGCTTCGACCTGACGGTCAAACATGCGGTTGGCAGTGGCTTTACCGCAGGCTCCATCGAGTTGACCGCTGCCGTCAGCGAGTCGGCAACCACCGGAACGTTCGTGGGCACGGTTTACGGCAGCGACATCGAACGCGAGGCCAAGATCAGCAGTCTGCTGGCCGCCGACAGCTCGCTGAGATACTCGGCCGAGACCGGCAAGTTTTACAAACTGGTCACATCATCCGGCACATGGTCGAGCGCCATGTCGGGCGCCAGCGGAACGAGTCTGAGCGGCGTGGCTGGCGAACTGGCGACGATTCATTCGGCCAGCGAAAACGCTTTCGTGGCCAGCCTCAATGGCGGTAATTCGTCATGGCTAGGCGCCGCCGACTCGGTGACTGAGGGCACCTGGCGTTGGTACTCCGGAAATTCGGCCGACGATGTTTTCTGGAGCGGAACGAGCTCGGGCACCGCGGTCGACGGCAGCTACGAAAACTTCGCTAGCTCGCAACCTGATGACAGCGGTGGCGCGCAAGACTATCTGAGCATGAACGCATCCGGAGCCTGGGATGACATTGATGGTTCCAGTTCGTTGGCGTCCTACATCGTCCAGTGGGACGCGGACGCCGTGCTCGATGCGACCAACCCAGTCACCTATTCGATTGTCTCGCAAAGTGTTGCAGGGGCGTTTGCTATCGACAGCGATTCCGGCGCGATTACCGTGGCTGATGGAACGTTGCTCGACTTCGAGAGCCAGCCGAGCCATACACTGACCGTCCGTATCAGCGACGGCACGAACACGTTTGACGCTGCGTTCACCATCGATCTAAAGGACGCAGTCGAAAGCCCCGCGGCGCCGGCTGACCTGACCGCCGGCATTTCCTTGAATACCGACGGCGGCAACTCAAGCTACCTGGTGACCAATAACGGCGGAGCGATTCTGGGTGGATGTACCTCGCTGACGGTCGAGGTCATCGCCAGCTTCTCCAGCGAGACTTCCGGCGACAGTTGTCTAGTGTCTTACGCCGTACCCGCGGGCTCGGACGACGAAGTTCTGCTGCGGGTTTCGAGCAGCGGAACGCTGTCGTTATCGATCAACGGAGCGGCGTCCAGCAGCTCTGGAACCTTTCCGCAGCTGCTTGACGGCCAGCCGCATTCCATCGCAGCCACGTGGGACAACACCAACGGCGATGTCCGCTTCTACATCGACGGCGAACTAGTCGAATCGACGACGAGCTTGAAAGCGGGCGTCACCCTGGCAGGCGGAGGGACGCTGGTCGTCGGCCAGGATCAGGACTCCGTGGATGGCGGTTTCGATGCGAACCAGAGTTTTGCGGGCACGCTGTATGACGTGCGACTTTGGAGCGATGCTCGCAGCCCAGAGGAGATCGCGCTCAACCACCAGCGGCTGATGACGTCGGCGCCCAGCCAGCTGCTGGCAGATTGGAAAATGACCGGCTTTGATGGCAGCAACCAGGTCATCGACTCGGTCAGCGGCAACAACCTCTCGCTGGCCACGGCGAGCGGCGCTGGCTTTACCGCCAGCTCTCCCACGACGACGTGGACCGTCGCCGAGGATAGTGGAGCCGGCACCGTTGTCGGCGCGGTGTCGGGAACTTCGTCCCAATACTCGAGCGACATCGTCGCCGACGGTCTTTTTCGTGAGGGCGCGGATCCCGGCTCGCTGCTTCAACTGTCCGCAGGGCAAACTTTCGGAGCTTGGACCGTCGGGAGTGGAAACGTCGACTATCTGGGCACCTTCAGTGAGAGTTCTCCGCTTGGCGGGCGCGCCGTCGATCTCAACGGCAGCACGGCCGGATCGATCTATCAAAACTTGGCAACGGTCGCCGGACGCCACTACCAAGTCATTTTTGCAATGTCAGGCAATTTCGGTGGCGGCGAATCGATCAAAGACCTCCGCGTCAGCGCTGCGGGTCAGAGTCAAGATTTTTCGATGGCGCAGCCGGCCGGCTGGTCGAACAGCAATATGCTGTGGAATGGTCGCTCGTTCGAATTCACGGCTGAGTCGGCATCCACCAAATTGTCGTTCGCTTCCTTGGACGCTGCTAATTCATACGGGGCCTGTATCGCCGACATCCGCGTCGTCGAGATTCCCGACGCGGTGCAACGCATCCTGAGCGCCGATGCGAGCCTCAGTTACGACGCGGGCACCGGCAAATTCTATCGCTCGGTCAGAGCCAACGCTTCCTGGTCGACGGCCCAGGCATCGGCGAACAACGACTTACTCAATGGCGTCGCTGGCGATCTGGTGGCCATCGGTTCCGAGTACGAGAACACCCTGGTCTGGTCGATGGCCCGCGCGCTCGGCGATGACGTGTGGCTGGCAGCCTCCGATGCGACGACCGAAGGCACATGGAACTGGAACAGTGCGGCAGCGGGCGACCGCACTTTCTACAGTAGCGCTACTGGCCTGGCCGCCGGCAGTTTTGCCAACTGGAGCCCCGGAGAACCCAACGACAGCGGCAGCAACGAAGACTACGCGCAGCTGTACGTCGACACCGGTAAGTGGAACGATATGGCCGAGACTTCGCAAATGTCGTTCATCGTCCAGTGGGACGCCAGCGAAGTTCTTGGAAATCTTTCCTATTCGCTCTCCGACGATGCCGGGGGCGCCTTCGCGATCGATACCGACACGGGGCAAGTAACCGTAGCTGATAGCAGTGCTCTGGACTATGAAGCTGCTAGCGCGATGAACATCACCATACTGGTGACCGACGCTGGAGGCGCGACCTACTCCGAAACGATGAGCATAGCGCTGACGGACGTCGACGAATTCGACGCCTCGGCCATCAGCGACAGCGACGCCACTGCGGATACCGTTGCAGAAAATGCAGCCGTCGGTACGGCGGTCGGGATTGCTGCCTCGGCCAGCGATGCGGATGCGACGAACAATACGATTTCTTACACGCTGGTCGACGACGACGGCGGGCGGTTCGCGATCGACAGTGCGACGGGCGTGGTCACGGTGGCCGGCGCGATCGACCGCGAGGCCGACGGCGCCAGCCGCACGATCATCGTCCGCGCCAGCTCCACTGACGGTTCGACCTCCGATCGTTCGTTCACGATCGCCATCAGCGATGTCAACGAAGCCGCCACTTCGGCCATCAGCGACAGCGACGCCACTGCCGACACAGTTGCAGAAAATGCAGCCGTCGGTACGGCGGTCGGCATCGCTGCTTCGGCCAGCGATGCGGATGCGACGAACAACACGATTTCTTACACGCTGGTCGACGACGACGGCGGGCG
>JBQCJB010000765.1:0-3361 GCA_051953155.1 Aureliella sp.
GCAGGGCGGCCGCTACATAGTCCGACGCATTACGGCGACTGCGGGCTCGCATAGTTGGCACCTCCGTGCTGGGATGAATCCTGTTAGACTTGTCGGCTGATCCAACAACCGCGGCTAACCAGCCGACAACCGACAAGTCGCAGATTCGAGTTGCAAACCGAGTGCCAACGGCTCGCGGCCCGGGCTGGACCGGCAAATGCTCTGCAATTTTCACGGAAAAGCGATAGCTGCCGAGCCCGCGTCGGTTGTCAGCGACTGACATTTTTACCGTCGGCCTGTAAAAACTTCCGCCGAAATAATTCCGCCTGCTCTTTCAACAGCCCATGACATCAGCCCCCGAGCCGCGCGCACCTAGCCGCGACGAAATCGCCGCCGAATATTTTGAACAGCTTCCCTTTGCGCCCTATCCGGTACAGGAGGAAGCGTTGCTGGCCTGGTTCACGGCCGAGCAAGGCGTGCTGGTCTGCGCTCCGACCGGCACCGGCAAAACGCTGATTGCCGAAGCCGCGATCTACGAGGCGCTGCGCAGCGGCACGCGAACCTATTACACCACGCCGCTGATCGCCCTGACGGATCAAAAGTTCGACGACCTCCGCCAGGCCGCCGTCCGCTGGGGATATTCGGCCGATGACATCGGGCTGGTGACCGGCAACCGCCGCGTCAACGGCGATGCGCCGGTGTTGGTCGTGGTCGCCGAGATCCTGCTGAACCGATTGCTGCAGCACGAGGACTTCGACTTCTCGCAGGTCTCGTCGGTCGTGATGGACGAATTCCATAGCTTCAACGATGTCGAGCGGGGCATCGTCTGGGAACTGTCGCTGGGGCTGCTGCCGCCGCATGTCCGCACGCTGCTGCTGAGCGCGACAGTCGGCAACAGCGTCGAGTTCACCTCCTGGCTCGCGCGGAGCTGCAATCGCCGGCTGCAGTTGGTTCAAAGCACCGACCGCAAGGTGCCGCTCAGCTTCCAGTGGGTCGGCGACATGATGCTGGACGAATGGGTCGAGAAGATGGTCGAAGGCAGCCTGGAAGCTCGCCGCACGCCCGCCCTGATCTTTTGCTTCAACCGCGATGAGTGCTGGCAAGTTGCCGAATTGCTCAAAGGCAAACGCGTCGTCGACAAACAGCAGCAGGCTGCATTGGCTGCGGAACTGGAGCGGCACGATTGGTCCCAGGGAGCGGGTCCCAAGCTGAAACAAATTCTCCAGCGCGGCATCGGCGTGCATCATGCGGGCGTGTTGCCCAAATACCGTCGCATCGTCGAGGAACTGTTCCAGGCCAAACTGCTCAGCGTCGCCGTCTGTACTGAAACGCTGTCGGCCGGCATCAACCTGCCGGCGCGCTCGGTGGTTTTGCCGACAATTCTCAAAGGTCCGCGCGACCGCCGCAAAGTGATCGAACCGAGCGCCGCCCAGCAGATCTTCGGACGCGCCGGTCGCCCGCAATTCGACAAAGAGGGCTTCGTCTACGCGCTAGCCCACGAGGACGACGTCAAACTATTGCGCTGGCGTGAGAAGTACGATCAGATTCCCGAGGACACCAAAGACCCCGGCCTGCTGCGCGCGAAGAAGCAGCTGAAGAAAAAGATGCCGCGCCGCCGCGAGGGTGAAACGTACTGGACCGAGGATCAGTTCAACAAACTTCGCGTCGCTCCAGCAGCGAAACTGGCCAGCCGCGGCCAGCTACCCTGGCGGCTGTTGGCTTACATGCTGCTCAAGTCTCCAGACGTCCAGCCGCTGCGCGATTTGGTCGGAAAGCGCCTGCTCGACGGCCCACAGTTGCTCGCCGCTCAGAAGCAGCTCAATCAGATGCTCATCACGCTCTGGACGGCAGGCTACGTGCAGCTCGAGCCGCGGCCCACTCCGCTGGCCCGCAGCGAGGGGGCAACTCAGCCCTCGTCCAGCGGCAAACCTGCGGCCGCGGGCACGGGGCCGGCGACCGCGCCTCCGCCCCCCGCCGGGCCGCGCGGACTGCTCGACGCAGCCGGCCTCGGCAGCTTGGTCACCAGCGCCCAAGCCCAATTCATTCCAGCCCAGTCCAATCCAGCCGCCAGCGACCGACCGAGCGCTGCGACCGGCGGCTCGGCGGTAGAAGATGATGACGATGATGATTCGCCTGCGTCCAGTGCCCTCGGTCCTCGAGCGCTCGAGCTGGCGCGCGAGGATGAGGCCAGCCGCGGATACGATCTAGAAAATTATCGCCCCGAGCGAGCCGTGCCGACCGAGCGGCTGGATCTGCTGGTCCACCTTCGGACGATCAATCCGCTCTATGGCGTTTTTTTATCGGGGCACTTGGCCATCGCCGATCAGGCCGAACGGCTAGCGGCGCTCGAAAGCGCGCTGGAAGTTCCCGCCACGGTCGCGCGGCTGGTGCGCGTACCACCGATCGAAGAATTGCCGCCCGGGCCGCTGGCCACCGAGCGGCTCGATCACCAACTGCTCGAACTGGGCTTGGCGACCAGCGCCGAATTGATTGGGCTGGATAACGACGACGAGGACGAACAGCCGCGCCGTCGCGGCGGTGTGTTTAGCGAACCGCCACCGCGCATTCTGACGATCGGCGAAAAACTCCGCCGCTTGTTCAATTACGATTTCCCGCGGGTGCACGATGTGACCACACAGCCGGTCTGGATCGCCGGCGAGGTGCTGCTGTTCGGCGGCGACTTTAACAAATTCATTCTGGCTCGCGGCCTGCAGAAGCAGGAAGGTATTTTGCTGCGGCACCTGCTGCGGCTGATTCTGTTGCTGGAGGAGATGGCCTCGATTCCACCGGTCGAAACGCAGCCCGAGGACTGGGAAGATCCGCTGGACGAACTGATTGCTCGGCTGACCGAGAGCTGCCGGGCGGTCGATCCGGAAAGCACCGACGAAATCCTCGACATCGCTCACCAGGATGACGAATTGACTCGCGACCTCCGGCGGCTGCGACGCACCTAATTTCGATTGCTCTTGTAAATTTCCTCAAGTCCCGCGACACTCCGGCCGACAGGCGCTGGTAGGAATGGAATTCCAATGCTGGCAAATGAGGTGTTCAAGCGCACAATAACTTGCTGGCTCAAGCGGATGAAGCGAGCGGCGAGTGCAGCCAAGCCTTGGGAGGGAATCCATGGCCAAAGCTCAATCGATTCTGGTGCTCGCAGTCCTGTTGGGCTCGGCGATCGTCGCTCAGGCGGCTGATCGGCATCTACAGATCGTCGAATTCACCGCCAGCGTCTGCGAGCCTTGCAAGCGCATGCAACCGGTGATTGCGAAACTGGCCGGCGAAGGCTGGGACATTCGTCAACTGGACGTGGCCAGCCAATCGGAGCTGGTGGGCCAGTTCCACGTCAAGTCCGTACCCACCATCGTCATTCTGCGCGACGGCC
>JBQCJB010000766.1:0-8388 GCA_051953155.1 Aureliella sp.
TCGGCGTGCCGAACTGTTGGGCCAGTTCGGCGATGGGCACACCGGCAATGTCCTGGCGGGAGGTAGCAAAGGAAGTCGGGCAGGTGATCGTGCGCTGGCTCATCAATGGGTCTCTGCGATTGCTTTCTTTCGGGAAATGACCAGTGAATCCTCTGGCAGGCCAGACAAACTGTCAAGCCAGTTTGCCGCCGTCGTAGGTCGGGTGGGCGACGATATCGTCACAGCGTCCGGCGTGAATGCTCCGGCCGCCGTCGACCGGCAGGCAGACACCGGTGATGAACGGACTTTCGGCCAGGAATTGGACGGCTGCGGCCACGTCGTCGGCGGTGCCCTCGCGTTTGAGCAGAGCTTGCTGGATGATCTTCTCGCGATTTTCGCGGCTGATTGAATCGTCTAGCATCACCGGTCCCGGGAAGACCGCATTGACTCGAATCGCAGGTTGGCGCACCGCCAATTCGACGGCCATGACTTCCGTCAGCGTGCGAATTCCGCCTTTGCTGAGCATGTAGGCTGCGAAATCCGGATAGGGACGCAGCACTGCCCAGTCGCCGATGTTGACGATCGCTCCCCCGTGGCTCTGGCCAGCCATGACCAGCCCGATCGCTCGGCAGAGGAGCGCCGATCCGACCAAGTTGACGCGCCACTGGGCCGCCAGTCCCTCGGCGTCGAGCTCTTCCAGAGGCGTCGGATTCCAGACGGCAGCCGAGTTGACCAGCACGTGCACGCCGCCAAACCGCCCAGCGATCTCGTCGGCCCACAGCGAAATCGTGCGCTGGTCGTCGACCTGACCGCTGACGAAACTGGTCTCGTAACCTTCGGCCGACCATTGCTCGGCTGTCTGCCGGGCCTGGTCGATCGAATGATGGGCGTGCAGCACGATGCGATAGCCGCTTTCCGCCAGTCGCCGCGCGATCGCGCGACCTACGCGGTCGGCGCCGCTACCGGTGACAAACGCGACCGGACGTTCGACGCCGAAAATTTCTTGGAGTCGCCCATTGGGCTGGGGCTGTGGTGTTGGCATCACGTTACGGATTGGGTGAGGCGGCGGATTCTTTCGAGCTCGTCCCGCAAAAACGGTGCGGTCAGCGATTCTGTTGACTGAGCGATCTGTTCCGGCGTGCCGTGAGCCACGACGCGGCCGCCGCGCTGGGCGGCGCCCGGCCCGAGGTCGATGATGTAGTCGGCGACGGCCATCAAATGGATATTATGCTCGACAACGATCAGCGAGTGGCCACCGGCCAGCAGTGCGTCGAAGGCGTCGAGCAACTGGACGATATCGGCCGTATGCAAGCCGGTGGTTGGTTCGTCGAGGATGAACAGCGTGCGCCGCGGGGAAGCCGCCACCAGGTGTGACGCCAGCTTCAGACGCTGGGCCTCCCCCGCGCTGAGCGTCGTAGCGGGCTGGCCCAACTGCAAATAGTCCAGTCCGACATCGGCAAGCACCTTGAGTTTCTGCTGGACTTTGCCCGCCCCGCGAAAGAAATGCATCGCTTCGCGGACCGTCATGGCTAGCACGTCCGCGATATTGCGGTCGCGGTACTTCACCGCCAGGATTTCTTGGCGGTAGCGTTTGCCTTGGCAGCTTGGACAGCTCATATAGACATCGGCCAGGAACTGCATGTCGATTTCCAGCACGCCATCCCCTTGGCAGGTCTGGCAGCGTCCCAGGTCGCTGTTAAAGCTGAAATGGCCGGCGGTGTAATTGTGCGTGCGGGCGTCGACCGTCTGCGCGAAGACCTGTCGAATCTCGTCGAAGGCCTTGATGGTCGTCACCGGATTGGAACGCGGCGAGCGGCTGATCGGGCTCTGATCGACCATGACGCAATCGTCGATCTGGCCATCGCCGATGATGTCTTCAAAAGGCAAGGTCGCGGCTCGCGGCTTGTCCAGTCGCGACAGCAAGGCTCCGTGCAAGGTGTCTTGCACCAGCGTGCTCTTGCCGCTGCCGCTGATGCCGGTGACGCAGCACAGGACGCCCAGCGGAAAGTCGACGGTTACGTTCTGCAGGTTGTGCCCGGTGCAGCCGACCAGTTTCAGCCAACCACGCGTCGTGGCTCGGCGTTCGCGCGGCATCGGTACCAGGCGGCGGCCGCTCAGGTATTCGCCCGTCAGCGAGCGCGACGACGCGAGCATCTCAGGCAGCGTGCCGGCGAACGTAATGCGGCCGCCGCCGTCGCCGGCCTGCGGCCCGACTTCGATCAGCCAGTCAGCCTTCTCGAGTAGGGCTTCCTCGTGCTCGACCATGACGACCGTATTGCCGCGTCGCGCCAGCCCTTCGATCGCCGAGCTCAACTGCGCAACGTCGTGCGGATGCAGGCCGACCGACGGTTCATCGAGCACATAGAGCATGTTGACCAGGCTGGAGCCGAGGGCAGCGGTCAACGCCGTGCGTTGGGCTTCGCCGCCGCTGAGCGTCCGCAGCGTGCGGTCGAGCGTCAGATAGCCTAGGCCCACCTTCCGCAGATAGCCCAACCGCATCTGGACTTGTTCGAGCAGTTCACCGCCGACGGCGAGCTGCCGCTGGTCGAGCCCGCTGGTGGCCAATTGCTGGAAGAACTCAAGGGTTGCGTCGATTTCCAGGCTGCATATTTCCGCCAGGTTCAAGCCGCCGACACGGAAGGCGAGCGCCTGCGGGTTCAGTCGCTTGCCCTGGCACAGTCCGCAGCGGGAATACGATCGCCAGCGCGCCAGAAAGACGCGCACATGCATCTTGTACTTCTTGCGTTCGAGGGCTGCGAAAAATCCTTTCAGCCCTGGAAAGCCCGAGGCGTCATGCCCCTCGATAACCTTGGTCCGTTCGGCCTCGGTCAAGCGGCTGTAGGGTATGTCCAGCCGCACGCCCATGCGATCGGCCGAACGCAACAAATCGTTCAGCGCCGCGCGAGCGCTCGGGATGTTCCAGGGAGCGATCGCCCCTTCGCGGAGCGTCAGGCTGGGGTTGGGCACGACCAGGTTCATATCCAGGTCGACTGTGTCGCCAAAGCCCTCGCACAGCGAGCACGCGCCAAGCGGACTATTGAAACTGAACAAGCGCGGCTCGGGATTGGGATAATCGATGCCGCAGTGCAGGCAGCGCAAGTCGGAGCTGAGTGGGATGACGTGCCAGAGTGTGCCGTCGATGGTCTCGACCTCCGGGCGGCCACCGATGGCTTCGAGGGCGGCCGCACTTTCGGGCGAGGTCGAATTAGCCTCGACGAACAGGGCGATCTGACCGCTGCCGTGCTGAAAAGCGTTTTCGAGACTTTCGGTCGTGCGGCCGACGGCCTGGCCACCCCGTACGCGATCGACGATCACCCAGATTTCGCCGGCCGAGGGCAACGCTTCGGCCAGCTCTTCGCGGCTGTGCTGGGCCAGGTGCAGCATCCGCCCGCCGCTGGCCAGGCGCACAAAGCCGCTGGCCTGCAAGTCGGCCAGAATCGTGGCCCGCTCGGCGACATCTTCCCAGTGAGTGCGGAAGGCGATCATCAATCGCAGCGAAGCGGGCAGCGCGTCGACGAGCCGGGCTGAACTGGCTGGATCGTGGCGCTCGACCGGACGATGGCACGCGTAGCAGACGAGATCGGCGATTTTGCTGTAGAGCAACCGCAGGTAGTCGAGCGTTTCGCTGGCCGTGCCGATGGTGCTGCGGTTGCTGCGCGAGGCGCCGCGGCGAGTGACGGCCAGCGCCGGCGGCAGATTCGTGATCGAATCGAAGTCGGGCTTGTCGAGCCGCTCGAGAAACTGCCGCGTGTAGGCTGAGAAGCTTTCGATATACCGCCGCTGGCCCTCGGCATAGAGAGTGTCCAGGGCCAGTGACGTCTTGCCCGAGCCGCTAACTCCGCAAACGGCCACCAAGGCTGAGCGCGGGATGTCGACGTCCACGTTTTTCAGATTGTGGACGCGGACGCCGCGGAGCTGGATCGGTTGGTTTTGCGGACTGCGAGCGTCGGGCACAGAGCAGCTGGTTGCCTTGGCCGGGTTGGCCGTTTGCTTTGCTTGTTAAAACTTCGGCTGGTTAAACTTCCTTGGAATCGATCCAGCTCATCAGCTTGCGCAGGCGGCGGCCGACTTGCTCGATCAGCAAGCCACGGTCGTGGCGGCGCGAAGCTTTGAAGGCCGGCGCTCCGGCGCGATTCTCCAGAATCCATTCGCGAGCAAACTGACCGCTTTGGATTTCGTGCAAAATCTGCTTCATCGTGGCGCGCGTTTCCTGAGTGATGATGCGCGGGCCGCGGGTGTAGTCGCCGAACTCGGCCGTGTTGCTAACGCTGTACCGCATGTAGCTCAAACCGCCCTGGTAGAACAGGTCGACGATCAGCTTCAGTTCGTGCATGCACTCGAAGTAAGCCATCTCGGGTTGGTAACCCGCCTCGACCAGCGTGTCGAAGGCCGCCTTGACCAGCTCGCTCACGCCGCCGCAAAGCACGACCTGTTCGCCGAACAAGTCGGTTTCGGTCTCTTCGGCGAACGTCGTTTCGATGACGCCGCCGCGCGTGCCGCCGATGCCCTTCGCGTACGCCAGGCCGATCTGACGCGTCTTCTCGCTGGCGCCTTCGCCCAGAGCGATCAGGGCCGGGACGCCGCCGCCTTTGACGAATTCGCTGCGCACCAGGTGCCCCGGTCCCTTGGGCGCGACCAACAGCGTGTCGACTCCCTTGGGCGGTTCGACTTGGCCGAAGTGGATGTTGAATCCGTGGGAACACATCAGCACGTTCCCTTCAGTCAGATAGGGCTTGATGTGCTGGCGATAGATGTCCCCCTGCACTTCATCCGGCAGCAGGATGTTGATGACGTCGGCCTTCTTGACCGCATCTTCGACCGACATCGGTTCGAACTTGTCCTTCTTGGCCAAGTCGTAATTCGCACCGCCGGGACGCTGACCGATGATCACGTTGCAGCCGCTGTCGCGCAGGTTCTGGGCTTGAGCATGGCCCTGCGAGCCGTAGCCGAGAATGGCGATCGTCTTGCCTTTCAAGTGGGACAGGTCGGCATCGTTATCGTAGTAAATCTTGGCGGTCATAGTGCTTTTTCAGAATGGGAAGTCGGGAAACGGTGAAGGGGTATGAGCGGCTGGTCTACTGCTCTACTGCTCTACTGCTCTACTGCTCTGACACACGGCTGCCGGCAGTTTCGTGCTCGCGGGTCGAAGCGCCGCGGACCAGGGCCACGCGGCCGGTGCGGACCAGTTCGATGATGCCGTAGTTGCGCATGCGTTCGATGAACGCGTCGATCTTGTTCTCGCGGCCGGAGATTTCGATCATCATCTCGTCGGCGCCGACGTCGACGATTTTGCCGCGGAAGATATCGACCAGCTCGCGAACTTCGCTGCGGGCACGGCCGGGCGCGGCCTGGACTTTGATCAGCATGAGGTCGCGCTCGACATAGTCTTGAGCGCTGATGTCGATTACTTCGACTACCGTAACGATCTTTTCCAGCTGCTTGCGGACCTGTTCCAACACGCGGTCATCCCCCACGACCACGAAGGTCATGCGGGATAGATTCGGGTTCTCAGTCGCGCCGACGGCCAGAGAATCGATGTTGTAGCCGCGCGAGGCGAGCATGCCGGAGATGTGCGCCAGCACGCCGGGAACGTTCTGCACGAGAGCCGAGATCACGTGCCTCATGTAAAATAGCCCTTTCAGCCATACCTTTGGGTGTCAAGCCCTCTCGCCGGGCGCGGGCCTAGACCAGGCCGCTCGCGGCAAACCGAGCATCTTACTTGCCGTCGGTCATTCTCTCAAGGACTAGAGAATCAAAGGAAGGTTCAGCCCGTCGTAGGCCAATTCCACCCCGGGCGGCAGCGTGGCCTGCATGTGGTGGTACTCCAGTTCGTGCGAAACGTGAGTCAGGTAGGCCTGCCGCGGTTTGACCCGGTCGATGGCCGCCAGGGCAGCCTCGAGGTGGAAATGGGTCGGATGGGGATCGATCCGCAGGGCGTCGACGATGAAATACTCGACGCCTTCCAACGCCGCAAAACTCTCTTCGGGGATCGCATTGGTGTCGGTGCAGTAAGCGATATTGCCGATGCGGAACCCCAGAACGCGGAAGTTCGGCCCGTGCTCCAGACGCAGCGGCCGCACGGTCGCTCCCAGGATCTCGATCGGCTCGAGCCCGATGGTCCGCGGTTCCAGCTGCGGCGCGGCGCCCGGGTGCGTCCGAGGACCGTTGCGAAACGCGTAGTCGAAGCTGTGCCGCAGCCGCTGCTCGACGACCGGTTCGCAGTACAGCGGCACCGGGGCCTTCAGGACAAACGGAAACAGCCGCAGGTCGTCCAGTCCGAAAATATGGTCGGCGTGCTCGTGCGTAAAGAGGACCGCATGCACGATGCCCACCCCCTCGCGGACCAGTTGCAGTCGCAGTTCCGGCGGAGTGTCGATCAGCAGATTGCCGTCGGGCAATCCGACCAGTGCGGCCGAGCGGGTGCGCTGGTTCTTCGGGTCGTGGCTCGTGCAGACCTCGCAACCGCAGCCGATGACCGGCACGCCGACCGAGGTTCCCGTCCCCAAGAGGATGAAACGTCCTCGAATGTTGGTCGTGCGGAAGATATGCGGCACTGCGACGAGAACTCAGAAACTGGTTGAGATGGCATCCATAGCAAACTGCTCTTTTGGATCGGCATCATAGAATAACGCGGCAATGCGTTGGCTGACAACCGTCAGGAACAACCCGTGGAAACGAGGTTCGGTCGTATCGGTGACCGTCGGCCCGCCGATCTTGGGATACTCGAACTCTGGAAAACTTTTGCGATAGACGACTTTGCCGTCGTCGTTGACGTCATAGACGCTGACCGAAATGTCGGCCTTGCCCTTGTACAGTGTCATGCCATCGCGGAGCGTCATATTGGTGATGTTGATCGCCAGCACCTGGTCGGCGCCGACTCCTTTGCCGATCTCCGTGTAATCGCTCTCGTCCCATCCGCGAGAGTCGAGCCATTTGTCGACTTTGTCCTGGCGGATGATAGTGATTTCTTTGACATTCTTGCTCAGGATGGCTTCCAGGTAGCGCGTCAGCAGCGTCGAGGTGGCATCGTTGCTCAGCCCTTTGTCAGTGCCGCAGACGATGGCGACCTTTTTGCCTTTGAAGCCCGGATAGTCGGCTGGGGCTTTGTTGCCGTTGATCGCGTACAGAATGTTGGATGCCAGGTTGATGCAGCCGCTGCCGCTGGCGAGAGCCAACGCCAGCAACAAAAAACAGGGCATGAGGCGAGGTAGTGATCGGTGCATCCTGCATTCCTTCGTTAGAGCCGCTGCTCCAGCAATCGCGTCAACCATTGGCCCGCTGCCACCAACCAGGCGGCGCTCAGGCTCAAGGCCAAACTGAAGGACAGCCATCCATGGCGACTCCAGTAGCCTCGCGCCACGTAATAGCAGAAGGCTGGCAAGTACGCCAGAGCGATCAGGACCAGCCCCAGCCCGCCGGCGTTAGCCGCGGCGGCGCTCCGCCATTGGCCGCGAGTGGCCAGGCTCCAGGAGGTCGTCATGCCGCAGGCCGGGCACCGCAGGCCGAACAAGGCGACCGACGTGCAAGGTGGCAAGCCCAGTTGCTGGTGCGTACCGTAGCCCAGCGGACTCGGATCGAGCGTCCGTGCCGTCAGCAGCAGCCCGAGCACTAGCGTCATCCCGGCCACCGCCGCGACCCGCGAAACGAGCGAGGCCGGTTGCCGTGTCGAAGGAGCATTCATAACGTCATGCGTCGAACGCGCTCGGCCGCGGCTTGCGCCTCCAGGTAGGCATCGAGGGCGGTTTCGTGGATCGTCAGTCGGCCAATTCCGCGGCAACGGCCGGTGACCGGGTCGGCATCGATCCAGGTGCCGTGCAGTTGCACCGACCCGGTGCTGACCTGGAAGGGTGCGGGAGTGCCGGTCAGGGTCGCGCGCATGACCGGCTGGATTTTGCGCCCCAGGATTCCATCCATGGGACCGGTCATCCCTACGTCGCATTGGAAACCGGTGCCGCCTGGCAAAATTTGTTCGTCGGCTGTCGTCACGTGCGTGTGCGTGCCCAACACGGCGGAAACGCGGCCGTCGAGATAGCGTCCCATCAGTTGTTTATCGCTGGTCGCTTCGGCATGGAAATCGACCAACCGCAGGCGCACTTCGTCGCCCAGTTCCCCCAGGGCTCGATCGACTGCAGCGAACGGGCAGTCGACCGGCTTCATGAAAACGCGGCCCAGCAGGCTGATCACCGCCAGCGTGTGCTGGCCGACGGGCACGGTCGTCCAGCGCAGTCCCGGCGCCGATTCGGGCAAGTTGGCGGGGCGGACGATATTGCGTTCCTGGCTGAGGACCTCGATGATCTCTTGCTTGCGGTAAATGTGGTCGCCCAAGGTGATCGCGTCGACGCCATGGCGGACCAGCCGGCGATAATCGGTGGCCCGCAGGCCCGAGCCGTCCGCCGCGTTCTCGGCGTT
>JBQCJB010000767.1:0-2925 GCA_051953155.1 Aureliella sp.
GTTACCCACCCACGCGCTTCCTGGCGAGCGAAGATCCGTTTGGCGACAGTCGCAACCAACGCCTGCGGGATGCCTTCCGAGCCCAGTTGCACGCCGCTCGCGAGAGCCTCGCGCGATACAGTTCGCAACTGCAGAAACAGATCGACGAAGAACCACTGTTGGGCGATCGGTCGACCGAGACCAAACTGGTCCGTGAAATTCAACAGAAACTCAACCAGGTCAGCGCGGCGATCGAAAACGAAGAGTTCCTGATCAACCAGCGTTCGCCTTACATCGACGAGGACCTTCACGAGCTAAGCGAGCGGGTCCACGAGCTGCCGACGCATCTGCACACGCGGCTGCGCGAGTTTCGCGATCAGGTCCGCAGTCGCTACCGCACCTGGTATGGATTCATCCTGCTGGCGGCCCTCGGATCGTTCTTGATCCTGGGTACCGCTTTCGTCTTCTTCCGTCGCTCGATCGTCCAGCCGTTCAAAGAACTGCTTTCGGGCACGCGGCTGATCGCCAAGGGGAACTTCGATCACCGGATCGATCTCGATTCGCAAGACGAGTTGTCGGAACTGGCCGACGCGCTCAATGCGATGACGAACCGCTTCGTCGAGATCCGCGAGCACTTGAACGAGAAAGTAAAAGAGCGGACGCGCGAAGTCGTCCGCAGCGAGCAATTAGCCAGCGTCGGCTTTTTAGCAGCTGGCGTGGCGCACGAGATCAATAACCCGCTGGCATCGATCGCTTGGAGCGCCGAAGCGCTCGAAAGCCGATTGCATGAAATCCTGCACTGCGGCGCCTCGCCGACAGAGAAATACGATCCGTCGGAATTGGAAGTGCTACGTAAATATTTGAAGCGCATCCAAGACGAGGCGTTTCGTTGCAAAGGCATCACCGAACGCTTGCTCGATTTTTCGCGGCTGGGCGAGAGTCAACGCAAACAGTCCTCGGACGTCAACGAACTGGTCAGCGATGTCATCGGACTGGTCGAACACCTGTCACCGTATCGATCGAAAAAGATCGAATTCATCGCTCAACCCGGGCTGACCGCGTGGGTAAGTCCGCCTGAATTCAAACAAGTGGTGCTGAACATTCTGACCAACGCCCTGGATTCGACTGACGAAGCCGGCGAGGTGCGGGTGGAATTGCAACATGACGCCCAGGTGATGCGGCTGGTCGTCACCGACAATGGCTGCGGTATGACCGAAGAGGTGCTCAAGCATCTGTACGAGCCGTTCTACACGCGGCGGCGTGACGGCAAAGGCACAGGACTGGGCTTGTCGATTACCTACCGAATTGTGCAAGATCACGGCGGCGAGATCGCCGCTACCAGCGAAGGCCCGGGGCGCGGCAGCCGATTCCAGATAACGCTCCCCTTGGAACCCGAGACGACCAGCGTTCATGAGCCCCAAAAATATGCAGCCTAACGGTTTGAAGATTCTTTTCGCCGACGACGAGGAAGCTCTGCAGGACACGATGAGTCTGGAGCTCCCGCGCATGGGTCACAAGGTCACCGTCTGTCCCGACGGTCACGCGGCGATTCGCGAGTTGGAATCGAGCGAGAGTTTCGACTGCCTGATCGTTGACCTGGACATGCCCGGCATCAACGGTCTGGAGGTCATCCGCCGCTGCAAGGAAATCTCGCCCGAGACCGAGGCGATCGTCCTGACCGGCAAAGAAGCTTTGACCACAGCCGTCGCAGCCATGCGCTATGGAGCTTGTGACTACCTGACCAAGCCTTGTCGACTGGCCGAACTCCGCGACCTGCTCAGCACGATTGCTCAGCGTCGCGACATGGTCAAAAAATATCACCTGGTCAAGCGCCAGCTCGAGCGGGCTCAAGGCGGCGCTCAACTGGTCGGTGAACATCCGCTGATCGAACAAGTTCGCCAATTAGTCACCAAAGTTGCCCCGACCAGTTCGACCGTCCTGATCCGTGGCGAGACCGGATGCGGCAAGGAACTGGTGGCCCGCAGCGTTCACGACCAGAGTCTGCGCAAAGAGCAGGCGTTCGTAGCGATCAACTGCGGTGCGCTTCCGGAGAATCTGATCGAGAGCGAACTGTTCGGGCACAAAAAAGGAGCCTTCACCGGCGCCGACACGCACCGGCAAGGGTTGTTCGAAGTTGCCAACCACGGCACGATCTTCCTGGATGAAATCGGTGAATTGCCGCTGCCGGTGCAAGCCAAGCTGCTGCGCGTCCTCGAAAGTGGCGAGATCCGAAAGATCGGCGAAAACGAGCCACTGAAGGTCGACGTTCGCGTCGTCTGTGCCACGCACCGCAACCTGGAGCGCATGGTCGAAGAAGGCACGTTCCGCGAAGACTTGATGTTCCGTATCAACACTTTCGAAATCTATATGCCGGCTCTTCGCGAGCGACTAAGCGACTTGCCTAAACTGGCCCTCCACCTGTTCCGGCGGTTTCGACAAGACGAAGTCGCCGCGGATGAATTGTTCCATCCCGAAGTGATGGAAGAACTACGCGGGCACGCCTGGCCAGGCAATGTCCGCGAGCTGGCGAACGTCATCGAGCACGCGACGATCCTATGCGACCAACCGCCGATTCGCCCCGAACATCTTCCGCGGCATTTCACCGACCGACGGCTGCGCAAAGAGCTGAGAGCAACTGGCCCGATGTCGCTGCGCGAACTAGAACTGGTCGCTGTAAACGAAGCCATGGTGCGCCACGCCGGCAACAAGCAAGCCGTCGCCGAAGAACTCGGCATCAGCGTGAAAACGCTTTATGCCAAGCTCAATCAAGTCAGCGCTCCAAGCCAAAAGTCCGCGTGAAGTCAGCCCGATTGGTTTTGCTCCCCTCGCCCCGCTTCGAGGAGAGGCCCCTTCTTGGCTTTGCTCCCCTCGCCCCGCTTCGGGGTGAGGGTTTGGGGGTGAGGGGCTTCCTGAACTCTTTCGACTGCAGCCTTTAAGCGACACTTG
>JBQCJB010000768.1:0-6148 GCA_051953155.1 Aureliella sp.
ATGGATCAGCAGGACCGACATGATCATCTGAGCGATGGCGATCACATAAGCGTTGCTGCCTCTGCCGGGATCGCTGCTGGTCAGCCCGCTGACCAGTAGCGAAAGAGCGCCGCCGACCAGCACGGCAGTCCACACGTGCAAGTGAATATCGGCCGTTGCTCCGATCCATGTGTGGGGCGTGACTAGCCCAGCGACTGCGACTGCGGCGAGGAACTGGATGAACATGATCCCGCAAAAGAGGCGATCGGTGCGGGTTGCAATCTCGCGCAAGTTAGTTTGCATGCGCTCGCCAGCGATACGAGCGGCCGTGATCTGCAACTCGGGAGAAAGGTCCAGTTGGCCTCCTACCGGTGGACTGTCGAGGCAGTGGGACTTGTTCAAGACCATGCTCTAGCCGTGGTGCCCAGCCGCGGGCGCTCGAGTGCAATGTGCCGATTGTGCAGTGGCGGAATATTCAGCGAATTTGCTTGCGCAGTGGATCACTTGTTCAACGGACAACCGTAGACTGGCGCATGGCTGGGTGCAGACTGCTGGCCGCGGAGCACGCGCTCGATGGTTTCCGCGCCGGCGCATGGGCCGCGATGTCCGCGACCTGGAGTAACTCCGCCGTCGAAAAGTTTGTCGCCGGCTGCGTTGAACAGAAACAGATGCCCTGAGGTGACCGCTCCGAAACGCCGTGCCTCCGCACCGGTCGCGTCGACGATGCGAACCAGTTTTCCGTTGGCGCCCACGCGCGACCACAATTCTCCGATTTCCCAGCCCGGCGAGGTGCCTTCCGGCAAAACGAACACGACTTGAACTGCCAAGCGCTCCGGATATCGCGCGAGCAAGCCTTCGGTCATCTCCAGCGAGGCGCGAGCGCAGGGGCAATGCGGATGGACGAACAAGACGGCAGTGAACCGCTCATCGGCCAGCGGGATTTGGCTGGTCAAAGGCCATGCGGTTTCGCCCCTCGACCGCGCGCCGGGGCGATAGGTGTGCTCAGCCATTACGGCCAGGCAACCACAGGCAAAGCTGAGCAGAGCAAGAATGAAAAGCGCACGCACCGTGCTGAAGCACAACGACCGCGAAAACATGGTCACACCACCTTTGAGAGTTCCGACTGCCCAACTCTGCGTGATGGGCCAGCTAAGTCAAGTGGCGAACTTGCGCCGCTTTTTCTGCCGGCGACGCGCCGGTTGTAATCGGTTAGCAGATCGACTTAGACTACGTTTGGAATTTCTCATGCCCTCCATCCCCGATCGACCCACCTAACCAGAACAGAGCGATGCCATGCACTTGAGACCTACCGACCGATTCCGCTGGATTCTCCTAGGGTTTTTGTGCGCGTGCCTAATTGCGCCGCCGCTGGCGGGGAAGGCGCAAGACAGTTCGCAGGGGGGCGACCAGAGCCAACCGGGCGAACTGGCTGCCGGCGCCGCCATCACCAACATCACGCCGCCACTGGGTGGTTTGATCGTCGGCGGCTTCAGCCCGCTACCCAGCGATGATGTGCACGATGACTTGCATGTCCGCGCCCTTGTCTTGACCGAGAGCTCTCCGAAGAAGGCAGGTTCGGCCATCGGCGCCGGCGGTCTCAATCCGCAGCGCACGCTCGCCTTCGCGATTTGCGATAACGTCGGCATCTCGCGGGAGGTCTTCGATGCCGCCAAGAAACTGGTGCACGAGGAGACCGGACTGCTGCCGGAGAACCTGCTCATGGCCTCGACGCACACGCACTCGGCCGTGTCGGCGCGGACTCCCAATGCGATGGTCGTGACCGATCAATTGAACGATTACCAACAATTCGTCAGCCGCCGCATTGCCGACGCCATTCGCATTGCGATCAAGCGGCTTGCGCCAGCCAAGATCGCCTGGGGATCAGTCGATGAACCGAGCGAACTGTTCAATCGCCGCTGGTACGTCAGCGAGGAGAAAGACCGACGCAATCCCTTCGGCGGCATCGACAAGGTCCGCATGAATCCCGGCGGCAGCTCCACACTGATTCGCCCCGCCGGGCCTACCGACCCGCAGATCTCGTTCGTTTCTGTGCAGCACGCCGATGGCCGGCCGCTGGCCGTGCTGGCCAATTACTCGCTGCATTACGTCGGCGGCGTACCGGCGCGGACGATCTCGGCCGATTACTTTGCGGAGTTTGCCAAGCGATTGAAAGCGAAGCTCGGCGCGAGCGATCAGGATCCTGAATTCGTTGGCATTTTGAGCAACGGAACCAGCGGCGATGTGAACAACATCAACTTTCAAACTCGCGGCAAGTCGCTGCCGAGCTTCAAGAAGATCGAGCAGGTCGGTGAACTAATCGCGAGCCGTGTCGCCGACGGAATGAAGACTTTGAAGTATCAAGACCACGTGCGTCTGGCGGCCTGCGCCAGTGAGCTGACGCTGGGCGTTCGCAAGCCTTCTCCCGAGATGCTCAGTTACACTGAAAAAATACTGGCGCAGCCTGAATCGGCTCCGAAGTATCACGTGCACGAGCGCACGTATGCGGAGCGCGTACGGTTGCAGGTCGAAGCAGGCGAGACGGTCGACGTGCCGATCCAGGTGCTGCGGATCGGGCAACTGGGCATCGCGGCAATTCCGTTCGAAGTCTTTACCGAGACGGGGCTCGAGATCAAACAGCGCAGCCCGATGAAGCCGACCTTTACGATCGAGTTGGCCGGCGGCTCGTTCGGCTATTTGCCGACGCCACCGCAGCACGCCCTGGGGGGCTACGAAACCTGGCTGGGAACGAACAAGGTCGAGATTGAGGCTTCCACGAAGATCGTCGCCCGCTTGATGGAGCTGTTCGATAAAGTCCAGCAGAAGTAATCGCGCAAGTCGGCCGTTGCTGGACGCATTGTGGTAAACAAAAAGAGCGGTCGACCCGCGCTGGTAGGTCGAACCGCTCCGTTTTTCTTCGCGCGTCATCAACGAGTTGACGTGCGAGGAGTATCGTTCATCCGCCGGCACCCTCCGTCGTGGCACCCAGCACGCACAAGGCTGCTCGAGTGCCACCCCCCTTTGCGCACCGACGCATGCTATGGACTATCGCCCGAGTCGAGCGCCATCCCTCACACGTTTGAGCAACTCGCGAATGCGAGATTGACTTTGCATACCTGTCAGGCTGTAGCGTTTCCAGCCTTGAGCATCCTGTTGAAACATCACAACTTGTGGCAGCGTCGAGCCGCGCATCAGGCGTTCGGCCAACTCGGGCCGAGCGTCCTTGTCGACGACCGCGACTACCACATCGTTGAGCTCCCCAGATCCTTTCATGGGTTCGATCGTATCCTTCTTCATAACTTGGCACGAAGCACACCAAGTGGCTCCGACCAAGACTAAAAGCGGCTTTTTCTCCTTTTCGGCCTTAGCGCACGCAGCGTCGTATTCGTCTGAAACTTCGTTCGTGGCTCCAGTTACAGCCAACATAAGAGCTAATGCCACATGAACCATACTTGTCATCCCTTCGTGAAAAGACAGCGTGGCGATCCGACCAGCAATGATTGAGAGGACTCACTCATCCAGTTCGTGCAGACTGTCATTGCTGATAACGTGGTTTTCTTGGACAATCGACGCTCGGCCCAGCACAAGCGAACTTGCGCCATGCCGACACGGCGGTTGCCTAGGAGCATCCATGAATTAACCAGCGACAGTCGGCAAGTTGCGTCCTTTCCATCCCAGCGCACTGATGCGGTTCGCTGTCAAAGGCCTGCTCAACCCAAGTGAAATCGGTGAAGAGAATCAAGTTTCGGGTAACTAGCTAAGGTTTAGCAGTTGAGCGGTCTTTGACGACCCAATGTTTGGGCGAAGTATAAGCGGCGAAAAGGCACTGGCAACCGCCTCCTGTCGTGCTAGCATTATCGGCAGCGCCCCGGCCGACCGCGCAGCACCACCCGCTGTGGTACCTTACAATTGCCTCAGAAAACGCCAAGTCGTTCCCGTTTTTTGGCTTACGTAAATCCTGCGACTGCCCCGAGATGGGGAAGACCCCTCCGGGTGGTTACCCCTCAGCGATCCAAAAGATTTTTCAAAAATATTGCTCCCAAACGGGTGGAATGCGCCGATTTCATGTGGTTTTCCTGTTCAACACCCGTGGTTTAGGTCGAAAACATGCGACTCCGTGTTGGCCTGATTGGTCTTTCCAAGGATTGGCAAAATCGCTATCGCCCGGCTCTTCGCATGCTCCAGGATCGCTTCGAAGTTCGAGGCGTCTATTGCAGCGTCTCGCGACTGGCCGATCAGGTCGCCCAAGAGTTCGGTTGCGAACGCTTTGATGGCTATCGCAACATGGTCCAGCGCGAAGACATCGACGCCGTCATGCTCTTGGACGGTGATTGGTTCGGCACGCTGCCGATCCAGGCGGCTTGCGAGCATGGCAAAGCAATTTATTGCGGCACCGAAATCGATTTCGATCCCCGTGTCGCCAGCGCCTTGCGGCAGCAGGTCGAGCAATCCGGGGTGGCCTTCATGGCCGAGTTCCCGCGCCGCTTCGCGCCGGCCACATTGCGATTGAAGGAACTGATCGCCACCCAGCTCGGGCGCCCCAGGCTGCTGTTTTGTCACCGGCGGCTAACATGCGAAGGCAGCGGAAACGGTCAGCGCACGCATCGCAGTCTGGCCGACCGCAGTCGTCGCGAGCTGATGGAGCTGATCGACTGGTGCCGCTATATCGTCGGCCATGACCCGCGCCGCGTCCAAGCGGTCTGCCATCCGTCGATGGAAGATTCGGCAACTCCGGACTACCAGGTGCTGAGTCTCGATTTTTCGACCGGCGAGGATCCATCGCAGGCGACGCTGGCGCAGATCAGTTGTGGCGCCTACATTCCAGGCTCGTGGCACGAAGCCATCAATTTTCGTCCGCCGGCTGGCGTTCAGGTCTGCTGTGAGAAGGGGCTGGCGTTTGTTGATTTGCCCAATTCACTCATCTGGTTCGACGAGGCTGGGCGGCATCAAGAATCGCTCGACAGCGAGCTCTCGGTTGGCCAGCAATTGCTGACCCAGTTCCATCGAGCGGTGACGAGCCTGCTGCGCAAGATGGGCGACTTGGAAGACGTCTATCGCAGCCTGCATGCTTTAGAGAAAGCGCGAGACAGTATGCAACACGGCGGACGCATCGCGCTGGATACGCCATGATTGCACGCCGGTATGCGAACCGACTATCGGGTGCGGAAAGGTTCGCTCTTACTGCATTCGAGAAGCAGTTGCGAAACGCCCCTGGCTATGCTCTAATCCTGCGAAGCGTTGGGAGCGTCGGCGTCGTCCGTGCGCTGGGCCCGCTGAATGGCGTCATAGACTTCACGACGGTGGACCGGCACTTCCCGCGGAGCTTCAACACCCAGCCGAACCTTGTCACCACGAATCTCGACCACCACGATCGTGATGTCGTTATTGATGACGATACTTTCGTTTTTCTTGCGTGATAGGACTAACATCGGACCCTTCCTTTGGCAAAATA
This sequence comes from Aureliella sp., assembly GCA_051953155.1. Classification (GTDB taxonomy): domain Bacteria; phylum Planctomycetota; class Planctomycetia; order Pirellulales; family Pirellulaceae; genus Aureliella. The sequence goes on from JBQCJB010000768.1 coordinate 5,429, forward strand.
GCCCCTTGCCGAATCCTTCTGGTCACCAAGCGGTGTTCTACTCAAGGTATCTCGGCGTACAACATGTGAAGCGCTAACGGTCGTTACACCAGTCTACTTTTCATGGCGTTCTACCTTCACTCTACGTACAACGTCGCGGCAGTCAAGAAATTGAGCTGTGAAAATGGCATTTTTTGGCAGACTTTTTGCACATGGTATCGGTTGCTGATGGCAGCCCCCGGCGGGGAAAATTCGGCCCAGAAGTACGCCCGCCGATCCGACGCTGGCAGCTCCCGCGCTGGGGCTCGACGTACCTCTCCCAATGCTCTCGGTAGAATTCTGTTTCTTCGCCCCGGTCGGTCTGTCCACATGGGTTCTCGCGGCGGACTTTCTCCGCAATGTCTAGCGGCCCGAACCGGCCGATGAACGCGGCCGAAGAAAGTAACCGGCGAACCGCTGCTCGGCCGATGGCTGCGTCAGCCAGTCGCATCGGCGGCGCGGCGTCCCGTTCGGAACGCTTGGCGGCCGTGGCGATTCATTTGCTGGTTATTTGGCTGCTCAACGCGACGCTGGTTCCCGGTGTCAACGAGTCCCACTATCTCCCCAAAGCCAAGCACGCGTGGGATCCGACATACGCACCGGGTGACCTCTTTCTATCGTCGGGCAACGCGCACTGGTTGTTCTCGGAATTCGCGGGGTGTCTGAGCACGTTTCTGTCGCTGACTTCCGTGGCGTGGGTCG
>JBQCJB010000769.1:0-13835 GCA_051953155.1 Aureliella sp.
CTCGAACTGGCCCTGCAATTGGTCGCCGACGTGCGTCTCCCCTTGGACGATTGCGCCGTCGGGCTGGACGCTTTGCAAACTGGCATGCAGCCGCAACTGGTCGCCCGGCTGTACCAGGCAAAAGAACTCGGCCTTGCTGACCTTGGCCAGCACGATGCGCGATTGAAAATCTTCCAGTTGCGAGAGCAGGAGACCGCCCGTCTGCGCCATCCCCTCAATAATGAGACTGTGGGGATAATGCGGTTTACCCGGCAAGTAGTCGTCGAGCGGTTCTTCCGCAAAGGTGACGTTCTTCAAGGCCGTCGCTTCGACGCCCGAAACAAACTTCTCGAACCGATCGATCCAAAACCATCTCATTTGCCGGGGAGAACCTCGCGTTGCAGTGGCCGCGTTACAGTTTGCTTTCGACGTAACGACACAGGTCGTTGACCGTCAACAGATTGCCGAAGTCCTGAACGCGCGGATTCTGTTCGAACTTGCTCAAGTCCGCCCAGGGCAGACGCTTTTTCAGCTCGCTCAAACCGCCGCTGGTCACCTTGCCGTTTTCGACATAGGTGGCGTTGGTCAGAATGTCGTCGGGAAACAGTTCCTCGCGCGGAATCGAAATGCCGAAGGCCTTCTCAAGCTTGAAGACGATGTCCAGAAAGTCGATCGACTCGGCGCCCAGATCGCCGACCATCGTCGCCTCCGGAGTCACTTCGTCCTCTTCGACACCCAGGGCGTCGACCAGAGCCGCTTGAACCTTGGAAAACACTTCTTCCGAATTTGCCATCGTCATTCTTTCCTACAAATAATTCTTAGTCTCGTCGGACTACTAACCGGGTACCGCGACCCGCATCAGCCGCTGAGTCAAATCGCGCATAAAGTTGCTAGCGAAACGATCGGCATGGGATAGCTCGGGACCACCCTCAATCGGCGCTCGTTTGATCACGAGGCGAGCCGTCACCGCTATCGCGTCCTTCTTTTTACCCGTCGCTTTGACGGTCGTCGATTGCTCGGCATGCTTTACGATCTCCGCCACCACGTTCAGACTCTGACCGGGTTGCACGAAGTCGGAGAACTTGACGTTTTTCGCCTCTTGAAGCAAGACCAATCCGTGCTGGTATTCATCGGTCGCCCGCACCAGCAACGCGGAAGCCTGAAACAATGCCTCCAACATCAGCACGCCGGGCATCACCGGAAACCGGGGGAAATGGTCGCGAAGGTAATCTTCGCGGCCGGTCAAATTGCACGCCGCTTCGATCTTTGCACCGGGCTCGAGCACTAAAACTTGATCAATCTGGTTGAATCGCATCCACCTGGCCCCAGCTGTCCCCGCTCGTCCCGTTCGCAATAAAAACTTCTTCCGCCCGATTGTCGCCCAAAGTCTAGTGGAGCTGGGCAGCTTGTGCAAGATGTGCCGAAACTCCGCACGGGCGATTTATCCACCACTAAGAACGCACTCCGCTGGCCGGCGCCGTCGCTTTGCCCGCGTGCGACATGTCGCCGGCGGGTATGGCCGGGTTCAGCGCCGCGACCCATCGGAAGGGCGCCGAGTTTCGCACCGGCGGCGCACGATACTAGAATACACAGCATGAACACTCCCGCCTCTCCGCCCGTCCGGGCTCCCCGTCTCACTCGCTGGTTCGCGCCATTGGCTCTCCAACCGCCTCGCGCGATGCGCTGTCTCCGCGGGTTGGCCTCTGCCCTGCTTTTGGCCGGCGCCTGGCTGACTGCCGGCAACGCCGTGGCCGACGACGCGATCGAATTCAATCGCGACGTCCGCGGCATCCTGTCGGACAAGTGTTTCTTCTGCCATGGGCCCGATGCCAACAAACGCGAAGCCGACCTACGGTTGGACCAGCGCGATGCGGCCGTGGCTGCCGGCGCGATCCAGCCCGGTCGCCCCGACGCGAGCGAAGTCATGCGGCGCGTCATGAGCCAAGACCCGGACGAGCGCATGCCTCCGCCAACTTCGAAGCTGGGCCAACTGACCGCGCAAGAGATCGACACCCTCGAGCGCTGGATCGGCAGCGGCGCCGCGTACCAACCGCATTGGTCCTTCATTCCTTTAAAGCAAGTTGCACTGCCGCCCAGTAGCGTCGCTGAGCACCCGATCGATCAACTGGTCAAGGCGAGCTTGGCCAAGCGCGGCTTGGCACTGCAGGTCGAAGCCGACCGACCGACGCTCATTCGACGACTGAGCTTCGATTTAAATGGACTACCGCCAACGGCCGACGAGATCGCGGCCTTTGTCGACGACGAAGCGCCGGACGCCTATGAAAAACTGGTCGACCGCCTGTTGGCTCGCGAAAGCTATGGGGAGCGGATGGCCGTCGATTGGCTGGACGTGGCTCGCTACGCGGACAGCTATGGTTTTCAAGTCGACCGCGAGCGCGACATGTGGCCGTGGCGCGACTGGGTGGTGCGGGCACTGAATGATAACTTGCCGTACGACCAGTTCATTACCTGGCAAATCGCTGGCGATTTACTGCCGCAGGCGAGCGACGATCAAATATTGGCGACGGCCTTCAATCGATTGCACCAACAGGAATCCGAAGGGGGCAGCGTCGAGGAGGAGTACCGCGTCGAATACGTTGCCGATCGCGTGCAAACCTTTGCGACGGCCTTTCTCGGTTTGACGTTCGAGTGCGCACGCTGCCACGACCACAAATTCGATCCGATCACCCAGCGCGATTACTACGGTCTGTTCGCGATGTTCCAGAACATCGATGAAGCGGGCTTGTACTCGTACTTTACGCAGTCGCCGCCGACTCCCACGCTGTGGCTGGCCGACGCCGACCAAAGATCGCGCCTCGCAGAGCTTGCGGAGAAGGTGGACCAAATCGAGCGCGAGGGTGCTCGCTTGCGAAAGACATCTGGCGCAGCGCTGGATGCGTGGGCTGCTGCGCAGGCTCGACTGTCGGACTCCGAGAGGCTGGCTGGTCTGAGCGAGCGCCTGGCTGCGGAATGCCTTGGGCACTTCAGCTTCGACGAACTCGCCTCTGGCAAACAATTGGCCAATAGTCTCGACGTCGCCAAGCCGGCCAAGCTGGCAGGCCAAAACGAACTCGTTCCCGGCCAGAGCGGGCAGGCTGTCCAGTTCACGGGTGACGACCCCGTGAATTTGGAATTCGGAAACTTTGCGCGGCAGCAGCCCTTCAGTATCTCGCTCTGGCTCAACTCGCCCGACCGCAAGGAGCGCGCGGTCGTCTTCCATCGCTCGCGGGCCTGGACCGATGCGGCCAGCCGCGGATACGAACTACTCATCGAGGATGGAAAACTGAAGTGGTCGCTGATTCACTTTTGGCCGGGTAACGCCATTTCGATTGCCACCCGCGACTCGCTGACCGTTGACCAGTGGCAGCACGTGATGGTGACCTACGACGGCAGCAGCCGCGCAGCGGGGCTGCACATCTATGTCAACGGCCGCTTGGCCGAGGTCGATGTCGTCAAGGACGCGCTGACCAAAGAGATCACCGGTGGTGGCGGCGACAACATTGCCCTGGGCGAGCGTTTCCGCGATCGCGGCTTCAAGGGTGGAAAGATCGACGAGTTCCGGGTTTGGGCTCGCGAGCTGACTCCGCTCGACGCGCTGGCGATCGTCGATCCCCACGCTGCCGCCGCTGCGCTGGCCGCCAGTCGCGAGCAGCTGCAGGATAGCCAGGCGGAGTTTCTCGTCGACACCTACCTCAATGCGGCCGACAAAGGTTGGCGAGAGCATTTGAAGAAACTGGAAGAGGCCCGCGCGGCGGTTTACGCTGCGGCCGACAGCGTCAAGGAAATTATGGTCATGCGCGAGCTGGCGACGCCGAAAAAGGCGTACATCCTGACTCGCGGAGAGTACTCGCAGCGCGGCCAGGAGGTTGTCGCCAGCGTGCCCGAGTGGCTGCTGCCGCTGCCCGAAGGTGCGCCGAGCAATCGACTTGGGCTGGCAAACTGGCTGACCGACAAGCGTCATCCGCTGACCGCGCGGGTGGCCGTCAACCGCATCTGGCAGGCACTGTTCGGCCGCGGGCTGGTCAAGACTTCGGAGGACTTCGGCAGCCAGGGTTCGCGTCCTCAGTACCCTGAAGTGCTCGACTGGTTAGCCCTGCATTTCCTCGACAGTGGCTGGAACACCAAGGAATTGGTCAAGACGATCGTCATGAGCCAGACATACCGCCAACGAAGCTGGGCAGACGCTTCGACGATGGCTGATGATCCGGACAACGATTGGCTGGCCCGAGGGGCTCGTTTCCGTTTGCCGGCCGAGATGATTCGCGACAACGCATTGGCGGCTGCGGGATTGTTGAAACCGCAAGTCGGCGGTCCGCCGGTCCATCCCTATGAACTGAGCGAAGCGTTCAAGCCGGCCAAGCCATCGGCTGGCGATGGCGTCTATCGCCGCAGCCTCTATACCAACTGGCGGCGCACGGGCCCGCCGCCGGCGATGGTTGCCTTCGACGCGCCGCGACGCGCGGTCTGCGTCGCCAAACGCGAGCGGACCGATTCGCCGCTGCAAGCCTTGATCTTGCTCAACGGCGTCCAATATGTCGAAGCAGCCCGCGTGCTGGGAGAAGTCCTGCACCGCGAATCTGGCGGCGACGTCGCCGAGATGGTTCGCCGCGGTTCGGTGCGCTGCCTCAGCCGACTGCCCGATGCGCAGGAGAGCGAAATCCTCGCGGAGCTGTATGCGGAACAGCTCGAACATTTTTCGCGGCATCCCGAGCAGGCCGACGAGTTGCTGCAAGTGGGCTCGGCCCCGCGCGACGCGTCCGTGCCGGCGCCCGCCGCTGCGGCTGCTACCGTGCTGGCTCAAGCGTTATTAAACCATGATTTTTGCGTCGTCCGACGTTGAGGCGGGGCGGTTTGGGGAGTGAGTGTGTGAGTGTGTGAGTGTGTGAGTGTGGGTGACAGGCTGGAAGCCTGTCCTACGTGGGGGGCTTGGGGGATGATGAATATGTTCAGCGGACTCAGCTTGCCGCAGGTGTCGCGGCGCGCTTTTTTATCGCAGGCGGGCCTGGGGCTGGGGGGCCTTGGGCTGGGAGGCTTGGCGGCGGCGGACTTGCTGGCGGCGGAAGACCGCGGCGTACTGGGACAGCCGCACTTTGCCCCGCGTGCCAAACGCGTCATCTACTTGTTCATGTCGGGCGGCCCGTCGCAGTTGGATCTGTTCGATTACAAACCGCTGCTCAATGAACGCACGGGCGAGCAACTGCCCGATTCGGTCCGCGGCGGCCAGCGACTGACCGGCATGTCGGGGAACCAGTCGTCGATCCCGTTGGTCGGTTCGCCGTTCAAGTTCGCGCAGCACGGATCGGGAGGCGCCTGGTTCAGCGAACTGCTGCCGCATACCGCGGCCATCGCCGACGACTTGTGCGTCGTCAATTCGATGTTCACCGAAGCGATCAATCATGGACCGGGCGTTACCTTCTTGCAGACCGGCACGCAAATCGCCGGTCGGCCGAGCATCGGTGCATGGTTGAGCTACGGACTAGGGCAAGAGACAGCCGAACTGCCCTCGTTCGTCGTGCTGATAACCAAGGACAAAGGTGGCCAGCCGCTGGGGGCTCATCTCTGGGGCAGCGGATTTTTGCCAACGCGACATCAAGGCGTTCAGTTCCGGGCCGCCAAGGATCCGGTGCTGTATCTCGGCAATCCGCCAGGCGTCGACGCCCACAGTCGCCGGATGTTGCTCGATCGCCTCGGCCAGTTGCACCAGCACCAACTGACGCAAGTACCCGACGCGGAGATTCAAAACCGCATCGAGCACTATGAGATGGCGTATGCGATGCAGCGGAGCGTGCCGGAGGCGACCGACTTTGCCGACGAAACGCCTGCAACGCTCGAAAGCTACGGTCCCGACGTCAGCAAACCGGGAACGTTTGCCGCCAACTGCCTGCTCGCCCGCCGCCTAGCCGAGCGCGGCGTGCGCTTTATCCAGCTGTACCATCAGGACTGGGACCATCACGGCGGTTTGCCCGGCGCGCTGCCCAAGCTGTGCAAGGAAACCGACCAGCCGGCGGCGGCACTGGTCAAAGATTTAAAGCGCTGCGGACTGTTGGACGATACGCTGGTGATCTGGGGCGGCGAGTTCGGTCGGACCAACTACTGCCAAGGCAAGATTCAAAGCAACTTCGGGCGCGATCACCATCCGCGGTGTTTCAGCATGTGGCTGGCCGGTGGTGGCATCAAAGCCGGCAGCGTTTATGGCCAGACCTGCGAGTTCGGTTACAACATCACGCTCGATGGTCTGCACATCCACGACCTGCATGCCACGATGCTGCACTTGCTGGGTATCGACCACGAGCGTCTGACCTACAAGTTCCAAGGCCGCCGTTACCGGTTGACCGACGTGCACGGACAGGTCGCCCAGGGCCTGCTGGCGTAAGCCTCAGGCCCTCACGAGCAGATTTTTTCCAGGTCAGTTGCTACGGCAGTTTGCCCGCTGGGCGGAGGCCGCTGCCTTGCGTCTTGGTCAGCGCATCGCCCAGGTCGCTGCGAGCCTGATCGGCCAGTTTCTTTAAACGCTCGACCACGTCCGGATGCTGGTCCGCCACGTCGGTCTTTTCGCCGACGTCCTCTTCGACGTTGTAAAGTTCCAAACCGCACTTCAGCGTCTTGTAAGGACCAGGCTGGCCGTCCTTGCCCGGTTCGACCAGCGATCGATACTGATGCGGGAAGTGCAACTTCCACGGGCCGCTGCGGATGGCGTGCAGTTCGCGGCCCCAGTAATAGGTGAAGACTTCATGCGGGCTGGTTTGCTTCTCGTCGCCCGACAAAAGCGGCCAGATATTCAGACCGTCGATTTTGCGCTCAGGCAGTTTGGCACCGGCCAGGTGAGCGAGCGTCGGCAAGATATCGATCGTCGAGGCCAGTTGGTTCGACTCGGTGCCCGCCGGAATTTGGCCAGGCCAGCACGCGATCGTCGGTTCGCGAACACCTCCCTCCCAGGCGGTCCCCTTCCCTTCGCGCAGCGGTCCGGCCGAGCCGGCGTGGTTGCCGTAGGACAACCAGGGACCGTTATCGGATGTAAAGATCACCAGCGTCCGCTCGTCGAGGCCGGAGTCGCGGAGGAACTTGCGAATCTCGCCGACGCTCCAGTCGATCTCGGCAATCACGTCGTGGTACAAACCCTTGCCGGTCGAGCCCTCGAATTTCTCCGAGGCGAAGATCGGCACGTGGGGCATGTTGTACGGCACATAGAGGAAGAAGGGTTCCTTCTGGTGACGCTGCATGAAATCGATGGCGTGCTCGGTATTCCAGCGCGTCAGGTAGCGTTGGTCTTCGGCCGTGACGTTGGCATTGATGACCTTTTCATTTTCGATCAGAGGCAGCGGCGGAAAATTGCGCGCCGTCGGGTGGTACGGCCACATGTCGTTCGAGTACGGCAGACCGAAGTACTCGTCAAAGCCGTGGTTGGTCGGCAGCCCCACTCCTCGATCACCGAGGTGCCACTTGCCGAAGATGGCCGTGTGGTATCCGCGCGGCTTGAGGATTTCGGCGATCGTTTGTTCCTCGGGATTGAGGCAGACCTTGGCCCCCGGGCCGAGCGCACCGAGAATGCCGACGCGAACGTTGTAACAACCGGTCAACAGCCCGCACCGCGACGCGCTGCATACGCCCTGGGCCACATAGAAACTGGTCATGCGGCGGCCCTCGCGGGCCATCGCGTCCAGGTTCGGCGTGACCATCGTCTGGCCGCCGAAGCAGTGCAGGTCCGCGTAACCCAGGTCATCGGCAAACAGCAAAACGACGTTGGGTTTGTCGATGGCAGGTTTGCTCGCGTCGGCAGCGCGCGATGCATCGCAGAGCGTACCGCTGGCCACGCAGAGGCTGGCGGTCAATAATATTCGGCGCACGCGAGAAGCAATTGGGAACATGACGTTTCCTCCGGTCGCAGTGTAGATGGTAAGTCGGATGCCTGGGCGCTCAAGTTTCGTAGGCTCCTGCGGCGCGGCATCGCAGCCAGGTCGAGTCGCGAGTGCCTATCGTACACGACCGAACCAGCCCTGGCACTGTGAAGCTGGAAGTCTGGCGCTGAACAAGCGGCCAAGGATGGAACGCTGGAGAGGGCCGTCGCTCGCGGGCAACAATCGAATGACTGATGCGAATGGCGAACGACGAGACTGAGTGGAAGCTAGAGGCAAAGCGTGGGAATTCTAGAAGGCTTGAATCCGGAGCAGCGGGCCGCAGCCACCCATGGCGATCAGCCGCTTCTGATCATCGCCGGAGCCGGAACGGGCAAAACGACGACGCTGGTGCATCGCGTGGCTTATCTGATCGAGCAAGGAGTGCCCGCCCAACGCATCATGTTGCTGACCTACACGCGGCGTTCGGCGACGATGATGATCGAGCGCATGCGAGCGTTGGTCGGCGACCAGGCGAATCTGGCGGGACTCTGGTCGGGAACGTTTCATGGAACCAGCGTGCGGCTGCTGCGCACCTTCAGCCAGGCGCTCGGCTTGCCAACTCGCTTTACCGTCCACGATCGTTCCGATTCGGAGGATCTGCTCGACGGCCTTCTCAAAAAAGCCAAGGACAAGTTCGCCGCCAAGACGCTACCCAAAAAGGGAACCGCTCTGGGTATCCACAGTTATCAGGTCAATAGCCAGTGGCCGCTCTCGCGCGTTTTGGATGAACAGTATCCGGAGTTCTTTGGGCACTTGGAACTGCTGGCCGACGTGTTCAACCAGTACCAGAAGCAGAAGCGCCAACTCGGGATCGCCGACTTCGACGACCTGCTGCTGCTAATGCGCGAGATGGTGCATCATCCAGAAATCGGCGCCAGAATCTCTGGGCGCTTTCAAGCGGTTCTGGTCGATGAGTATCAGGACACCAACGTCTTGCAGGCGCAGATTCTCAGCGGTCTAAGTCCCAAGGGACGCGGATTGACGGTCGTTGGCGACGATGCCCAATCGATCTATTCGTTCCGGGCGGCGACGGTCCGCAATATCCTCGAATTCCCGGTGCAATATCCCGACGCGCACGTCGTCAAGCTGGAACAAAACTACCGCAGCACCGCGCCGCTGCTGGCAGCCAGCAACGCAGTGATCGCACACTGGAGCGAGCGCTTCGAAAAGCGCCTGTGGAGCAATCGCTTGGAGGGCGCCAAACCACAGTTGATCAATTGCCAGTCCGATTACGATCAGGCCGAACTGATCGTCCGCCGCATCCTGCGGCATAAAACCGAGGGCATTCCCATCTGTCAGCAGGCGGTCCTGTTCCGCGCGTCGCATCACTCGCTGGCGCTGGAAACGGAGCTGATGCACAACAAGATCAACTTCGTGAAATATGGCGGACTGAAATTCGCGGAGGCCGCTCACGTCAAGGATCTGCTCGCGTTCCTGCGACTGGCCGAGAACAGCCAGGATTCAGTTGCCGCGCTGCGGGTCCTGATGTTGATGCCCGGCATCGGACCGCGCAAAGCGGCGCAGTGTCTGGGGATGCTCGAGATGTCTTCCAGCGGTCTGGAGATCTGGAACCAGCTCAAGCCGCCAGCCAGTTGCAGTCACCTCTGGCCGCGGCTGGTCAAATTGTTGGTGAACCTGGCCGCCGATCGCCCGGAGCGGCTGGCCGATCAATTGACGGCGACGCTCGAGTTCTACCAGCCGCTGATGGAGCAGCAGTACGATAATGCGCCCCTGCGCATGCTCGACTTGCAACAGTTGGTAGCGATGGCCGATCGCTTTGCCAGTCGCGAGCAGATGTTGGTCGATCTGACGCTCGATCCGCCTACCAGCACCGCCGATTTGCCCGACCTGGAAACCGACGCCGCCCGCAAACCCAAGGAGCCGCCGCTGGTCCTGAGCACGATCCATTCTGCCAAAGGTCTCGAATGGCCGGTGGTCTATGTGATGAGCGCGATGAATGGCTATCTGCCCTTGCCGCGAGCCTTGAATTCCAACGATGGTTTTGAGGAGGAGCGGCGGTTGTTGTATGTGGCGCTGACGCGAGCCGCAGATTACTTGTATGTCACTTATCAAGACGCAAGTTTCAATGACAACTTCGGTTACGGCTTTCGCCGTGGAAGCATGGCACCTTCCGGCGGCTTGAGCGAATATCTCGACCACGCCGACATCCGCGGCTGCTTTCAGGAGCAAGTGGCGCACCGCTGGAAACCGCTGGAGACGGTCACTGCCGAGCAGGCCGGTCCTTGAAAAAAGTGTGTACAATGGCCGGCGTTTTCATCGGAGACTTTGTCAAACGCGCATTCATGGTTGGGAGCAATAAGCGATGAAATGCAGAGCTTTGTTGAACTTGGCGTCGATGGTGGTCCTGTGGACAAGCGCGGCGGTGGCCGCCGAACCGGCCAAGGATAGTTGGCCGCAGTGGGGCGGTCCCAATCGCGACCACAAGAGCCTGGCGACCGGGCTGTTGCAGGAGTGGCCCGAAGGTGGTCCGAAGCTCGTTTGGAAGCTCGATACGGCCGGCATGGGCTTCTCGTCACTGGCAGTGACCGAGGGTCGCGCCTACTCGCTCGGTGCTAACGACGGCAAGAACTTTGCCTTCTGCATCGATGCGTCGACGGGCAAGCAACTGTGGAAGACCGAAATCGGCGCGGCGGTGCCCGATGATGCTTACAACTCCGGCTGGGGCACTGGTCCCCGCAGCACGCCAACGGTTCTCGCAGACCGCGTCATTGTGCTCGACGATGCCGGCAGCTGTTGCAGCCTGAAAAAAGTTGACGGCAGCCTGCAGTGGAAAGTCAACTTGATCGAAGACTTGGGAGGCGCGATGCCCAAGTGGGGCTTCAGCGAATCACCGCTGGTCGATGGCAAACGCGTCATCGTCACGCCGGGTGGTGCCAAGTTTCTCACCGGACTGGATCTCGACACCGGCAAGCCCGTTTTCAATAGCACCGGCTACGACGCGTCGCCGCATTACGTTTCGGTCCTCAAACACACCGTTGACGGCATCGATTGCTACACGACTGCATGCGGTGAAGGGCTGGTCAGCTTCGCCGTCGACGACGGACGCGTCTTGTGGACCAACAGCAAGACCGGCGCTGGCACTGCTACGATTCCTACGCCGATCGTCCACGATAACTATGTCTATCACACGGCGGCTTACGACACCGGTTGCGTGCTGATGAAACTGAGCGGCAATGGCAAAGAGGTCAAGGCTGAGGAAGTGTATGCCAATAAGAACCAGATGAATCACCACGGCGGAGTCGTGCTCGTTGACGGCAACGTGGTTGGTTTCAAGAGCCGCGCCGGTTGGGTCTGTCAGGATTTCAAGACCGGCGACGTTAAATGGCAATCGCGCATCCAAAACGAAACCGGCGGTTCGGTCGCCTTTGCCGATGGCCGTTTGTACGTTTACGGCGAAGCCCATGGCAATTGCTACCTCGTCGAGCCTTCGGATAAGGAGTGGGTCGTCAAGGGACAAGTGGCTTTGCCGGCTGAGTCGAAACTCAATCGCGGCAAGGGCAAGATCTGGGCGCACCCGGTCATCGCCGAAGGCAAGCTGTTCCTGCGCGATCTCGACCTGATCTATGCGTTCGACATCAAGAAGTAAACGCACTCAGGCAATCGCTAGGGCCGAGGTCGCAACCTTGATAAGGCGCGCACGTTGATCGAGGTCGAGCATTTTCGAAAAGAGTACGATGACGTCGTGGCAGCCGATGACGTCAGTTTCAAGCTGCCGCGCGGCATCGTCGGGGCCCTGATCGGCCCCAACGGCGCCGGCAAAACGACGACCATGCGCGCCCTGTGCGGAATCATTCGCCCGACCTCCGGACGTTTGCTCGTCAGCGGCTTTGACGTGGCCCGCGAGCCGATCGCGGTCAAGCAGCGGATCGCCTATGTACCAGACGATCCGCCGCTGTTTGAATCCTTGACGGTCGAAGAACATCTGCGTTTCATCGCTTCGGCCTACAGCGTGCCCAACTTTGCCGAAGAGGCCGAGGCGCTGCTGGAACAGATGGAGTTGACCGTCAAGCGTTCGGCGCTGGCCAGCGAACTGTCGCGCGGCATGCGCCAGAAGGTGGCCATCGCCTGCGCGTATCTGCACAAGCCCGAAGTGCTGCTGCTGGACGAGCCGCTAACGGGCCTCGATCCAGTGGCTATTCGCATGCTCAAGCAAACGCTCGTACAGCGGGCTGCCGCCGGGGCGACGGTGCTGGTCAGCAGCCATCTGCTCGCTCTGGTCGAGGATATCTGCCAACACTTGGTCATTCTGCGCGGCGGGCGATGCCTGTTCTCAGGCACGCTGGCCGACGCCCAGCAGCTCTATAATGTCAGCGGAACGTTGGAAGACGTCTTCTTCCGCGCCACCGAAGCGAGTTCGAATTAACTGTGGCCGGAGTGGACCAATCCGTGTGGGCCTCTCTCCTGCATCAACCTCCGGGGCGACGCGCTTAGATGCATCGGGCACTGTGGCTATTGCTGTGGCTGGACCTGCGCAGCGGGCTCCGCGGCCTGGTGCGCGGCAAACGCACCTGGCGGCAGTTGGGCCTGGTACTGATGGTCCTGCTGTTTGTGGGCATGATCGCGGCCAGCCAGTTCGCCAGCGTGAGCCTTTCCAGCGACGGCGGAGCAGCACTGCGGAGCGTCCGCTTCGGAGCCGCCATGCCGTTCTGGGCGCTGATCTATCTGTTGGCAACCTGGCTGACAGCCGCCGCCGATCGGGGACTGGTCATGCGGCCGGCGGAGATCCACTTTCTCGTCGCGGGACCTTTCACTACTCGTGAGATACTGACGCTAAATTTGATTCGCCTGGCGTATCGCTCGTTTGTCAGCTCGCTGTTTTTGGCGATCGTCGCTTGGGCCTACATGCCCAACTTTTTCGCCGGCCTGTTCGGTATTTGGTTGGTGCTGTGCGTATCGTTGCTGGTGGGCATGATTGCTTCCCTGGCCGCTCGCAAAGCATTGCCGCGAATCGTCCGCGTTGGGCGGCTGGCCATTTCGCTCGCGGCCATCGCCGTGCTGGGAACGATGGTGTCCGAGGCGGTGCGTAAGCTCAATGAGCAAGAGGCCGAATTGGCGTTCTCTCAAGTCGCGGCCGCTGCGGGGCAAACGCCGGTCGGCCGCATCGTCCTGCCGCCGGTCGAGTGGATGTTCGCTCCGCTGCAAGCCGGCCAGTTCTGGCCTACGGTGCCCTGGCAACTGCTGGTGCGGTTACCGATCGTCGCCGCGCTCGTCCTGGTCGTGTTCGCAGTCGGCGGCGCCTTCGGCGAAGCGGCGACCGAGCGCACCGATCGAGCCTTGGCGCGACGGCAGGCCAGCTTACGCAGCGGCACGACCGGCAGTGGCAAGTTCTTTCGCTCGCTCGCCATTCCGCAGTTCGGTCGCCTGGGCGGGGTTGGCAGCGTCGCCTGGATGGAGATGACCCAGGCCCTGCGCCTGTTGCCGCGATTCTTTCTGTACACCGCCGCCATCGTCACCGTCATTCTGGTCTTGCCGCTCGTGGTCAGCGGCGAGCGGCTCGAGGGGATGGCTGGCCTGGCCTGGCTAGCCGGTTTGACCAGCTACGCCGACTTTCTGCTGCTGTTGCAGTTGCCGATCGGGTTCCTCGGCCCGGTCTCGCAGCGCGTGACGCTCAAGCTTCTGCCGCTGCCGACGTGGCGGATCGTGTTGGGTGCCCTGGCCGGACCGCTGTTGCCGCTGGCGTGCATGCACGCGCTGACCGGCGGACTGTTTGCTTACTTGCTGCACGACCAGCGCTGGCATGTCCTCCAGGTCAGTCTGGCGATGTTGCCGGTTGCCTTCGTGCTCACGGCGACGATCAACCTGCTGGGGCTGTGGGACATCATCAAGCCGCGAGCGCTGCAGCAACGCGACGTGCTGGCGGCCGGCCGAGCCATGTTGAGCGTGTGGTTATTTTCATTCATGCTCGTACCGACGATCATCCTTGGCAGCCTGGGGGCGGTG
>JBQCJB010000770.1:0-2256 GCA_051953155.1 Aureliella sp.
AGCATGAAAGTGACACCAGCGCCGCGACACTGATACCCGGCACTGCGAATTCAACATACAACCCGATCAGGCCGATCAGTAACAGCAGTCCCGAGACCAGGGGGCGGTTCAGCACGTACACGCATTGGTCGACCCACGTACGCCGCGTTTCAATCATCCGCTCGAAGTGCAAGCTGTCCAACAGTTCTTGTTCCGAATCGAATGTCCCCTCGGCCAGCATCAGTTCAACGGCTCGCGACCCGGCGACGGTCAGAAATCGATTCTGACCTGCTTCGGGAATCGGAGCGCCGATGTCGAAGTTCTGCTTGTTGCGAGGTTCTTCGATTTCGTGGGCGGTCAGGTAAGCGCGTTCGCCGGTATCTTTCCGCGTGGCTTCGTAGACTTGCAGATTGCGATCGACCATAGCTTCGGCCAGAGCGCCAGGGCGTTTCTTGGCGGCGGCAAGTTGATGGATTGCCACGGCTAGTGCGCTGACGACTTTTTCGTCGGCGTGTTCAAAGAACCCGCCATGGAAATGGATGGGGCCGGCATCGCCGATCAGGGCTCTGGGACGCATGTAGATCCGATCGCAGCCCAGGGCCAGGATCGCCGCTCCGCTGTAGGCTTCCTCCGGGATAAAGGCGACCGTCGTTGCCCAGTCGATTTCGCTGAGCGTGCGGGCCAGTTCAAGCGACGCCTCCAGTTCGCCGCCGGGGCTGGTCACGCGCAGGATGATCAGGTCGACCTCCCCACGCTCGGCAGCGGCCAGGCGACTGTTAAGATACTGTTTGAGGCTTTCAAAGATCGGCCCGCGCACGTCGATCAACATCGCTTTGCGGAACGTCTGGCCGAGTACCCTGTCTTCGCGAACTTTTTCCTCGGGAGCTTTTTCCTCGGGGGGCTTTTCTTCGCGAGTTGCTTCTTCCCGACCATCCGCCTGGAGCGCAGGTTTTTCGAGCGCGGATTCCTCGGACGCGGATTCCTCGGGCGCTGCGGCTTCGCCGGCTTGTGGGGCGGCTGGCGGATCGACTCGAGCGTCCTCTTGAGCCGACGCAGTGCGCGGGGCGGCGGACCCGGCGACGCTTGCAAGCAGCAGAGCGATTGGTAGGAGCCTCAACAAAATCATGCGCCACCCTTCATCGCTCGAGTGCGTTTCTCAGTCGATAATATTTGATGCCAGGCACTAAAAAGCAAGTGGCGGCGACGACTCCGTAAATCAGATGCGCGAACTGCGGAAACAAGGCCATCGCGACACTGGTCATGAACAAGCAGGCCGCTTGAACGTAGAACGCGCCGGTTAGGATGCCGGCCTTGATGAAGAAGATCATGCCGGTGATGACGCCCAGCAGCGGCGAGAGCGTCAGCGGCGCAAGTTGCAGCCACCATTCCAGCGGCCACAACATGGCGATCGCAATCAAGCTAGCGCCCCACACGTGCGCGATCTGGCGTTCGACAAACGTGACCGGTCCGACCTGCCGCCGCATCGCCCAGAAGACGGCCGCCCAGGCCCCGAGCCCGATCGTCCACAGGGCCGCGTACCACAGTCGGTTTTCCACATGCGACCAGGCCAGGGCCTGAGTCAACACGCAGGCGACCAGCAGGACGACGCTGTGCCACATCCAGAGCAGCCCCCAGTTTTCCAAAACCGGTGCATGATGCGTTTCGCGAAACCAGCGGGCGATCACATCGGAAAACGTTCCGCCGCGCGCCGAGACCGCTTCGTCCCGCGCAAAGGACTCCAGGTCCTCGGCCAGTTTGCCGGCCGTGGCATAACGCAGGTCGGGCGGCTTTTGCAAACAGCGGATGACGATCATTTCCAAGTCGCGGTCGATCGATGGATCGAGTAACCGCGGCAGCGGCGGATCGTGTTCGATAATCTTCAAGGCCATCTCGATCGGTGAGCTGGCCAGGAAGGGAGGCCGCCCGAGCAGCGCGTGGTAGAGCACCGTACCAAGGCTATAGATGTCGGCCGCCGGTCCACTGCTGGCGCCACGTCCGGCTGCCTGTTCGGGAGCCATGTACGACGGAGTGCCGATGATCGAGCCGGTGTTGGTCAGTGAATTGGTCGCATCGATGAACTTTGCCAGACCAAAGTCGGTGACCATCGGCCGGCCATTGAGGCCGATCAGGATGTTCGAGGGCTTGATGTCGCGATGTAGCACCCCTTCGGCATGGGCATGGTCGATCGCTTGCGCCACGGCAGCGATCATCCGCGCCGCTTCGCGCTGCGGCAGCGGGCCATCGCTGAGGCGTTCGGCTAGCGTCGGCCCCGAAATC
>JBQCJB010000771.1:0-5480 GCA_051953155.1 Aureliella sp.
TCGGCAAATGGCACTTGGGACACTTGCCGGAACATTTGCCGCCGCGACACGGATTCGATCAGTACTTCGGACTGCCGTACTCCAACGATATGAAGCCTGCTCCCGACGCGCCCAAGGGACGGGAAAAGTTCTACGAAGAAAACAACGCGTTTTGGCAGTCTCCGCTGATTCGCAACTCGGAAATCATCGAAGCTCAGCCCGAGCAAAACCAGCTCACGCGCCGCTACACCGAGGAAGCCGTTCGCTTCATTCAAGAGAACAGCCAGCGGCCGTTCTTCCTGTATTTTCCGCACACGTTTCCGCATGTGCCGCTGTTCGCGTCAGAGAAATTCCACGGCAAGAGCCGCGCCGGCCTTTACGGCGATGTCGTCGAAGAGATCGACTGGAGCGTCGGACAGGTGCTCGACGCACTCAAGCGCCAGGGCATCGACGAAAACACCTTGGTGATGTTCAGCAGCGACAACGGACCGTGGCTGATCTTCAACCAGCACGGCGGTTCGGCGGGAATGCTCCGCGAAGGCAAAGGCTCGACCTGGGAAGGTGGCATGCGCGTCCCCGGCATTTTCCGCTGGCCCGGTAAAATACCAGCCGGCACGATCCAGCGCGAAACGGCTTCGACGATCGATGTCTTACCGACTGTCGCCAAACTGGTCGGTCAAAAGCTCGAGCACGTCTGCGACGGCGTCGATATCGCGCCGCTGCTAACCGGATCTGGGCCCGTCGAGCGCGACGTCTTTCTGTATTATCGCGGCACCAAACTCTTCGCCGCTCGGCAAGGCGATTGGAAGATCCATTTTGTGACGCGCTCCGGCTATGGTCCGGATAAAGCCGCACCGCACGATCCGCCGATGTTGTTCCATCTGGGAATCGACCCGAGCGAACGCTTCGATGTCGCCGCCAAGCATCCCGACGTGGTCGAAGCCGTCAAAGCGGCCGCTCTGAAGACCGACGCCAGCATCGAACGCGGGCCGAGCCAGCTCGAATAGCTAATCGGAAACTCTGTCTGCCGGCCTGGCCTTGTTGAGAAACGGCAGCCCGCACAGCGCGAGCCACGCGGCTGCCAGCGCTATCGGTCCGGTGCTGGTCAGCAATTTCAGCGGCAGACCGCTGACTCCGGTGACGCGTACCGCCAGGTCGGAGCCCGCATAATTCCACGTCACAAACAGCAGCAACCCGGCAATGACCACCCGCAAATTGCGGCTGCCGCGCTGGGTGCTCGGCTCGGAAAGCCACAAACCGAAGATCGCGGGAAAGACCAGCAGCGCATCGTAGACGTGATGGTACAGCGTTGCGACGATGCTGACGGCGATCAGGCTGCTCGAGAGTCCCGCTGCGCGTTCGTCGGCGCGGGCGCGCTTCAACTGCCATAGCGCCAAGGCAGGCAGGGGCAGCAGCAAGACCATGACGACCAGGTGGATCGCTTCGCTGGGCGCCCACTCTAGCCACTTGGCAATGACAGCCAGCAAATCGATGCGCGTCCAGGTGTTCACTGGCAGTTCGTAGCTGTCGCTCATGTGGGCGGCTTGGCCATGTTGGATATCGGCCCACAATTGGGCGGGCGTCGCCGCCAACAGCAAGCGGCCTGCCCCCAAGCCCGCGCCGACAATGGAAAGGCCCAGCCCGCGCCACGCGGCTCGATGATCGCCGCGGGCGATCATGAGCAGAAACAGCGGGATAGCGTACGTCGGCTTGCACGAGGTCAGCGCAACGCCCACCGCTGACAACCACGGCCGTCGCGCCGCGCACGCCAGGGCCAGCAGCGTCCCGCAAACCATTTCAGTCGTCAGGTAACCCGTAAAGAGGGTCGTGTGCCCCGACCGACTAGCCACGATCAACAGGAGGCTGGCCAGCCACCAGAGAGTGCGACGCGTGCCGGGCGGGAGCCAAGCCACACACATCCACGCCAACGCAGCCATCAGCAGCGAGTTGATCGCAAAGTACACGATCTCGGCGGCGCGCACCGGCATCGCCGCCAACGGCGCATGCAAGACGAGCACCAGCGGCGACATGAGCGGCAACGGGCGCGTCACCGGGTAGAGGTCGGCGAATCGTTCTCCGTACGGGCTGACGCCTTCGACGAATGCCAAGGCTGGAAAATAAATGCCGTTGTGGAAATCGAACTGGCCGGCTCGCGCGCGGTCGAACTCGGCGACCATCGGCGCATCGTAGCTGCGGATACTTCTTGCGGCTGAACCGGCCAGCGCCAGCGCGATGCCGACGACCAGCGCGGCCCACACGACTGAAGTTTTCCAGTGGCTCATGCGCGAACGCGGGACTTGGGCCGCGTCCGGCTCACGGTCTGGCGAGGCAGTATTTACCAAAGATCCTCTCCGGCTGGCAGCCTATGGGCAAGCAAGGTAAGTTAAGAGCTTGGCTCGTCGCTCGCAAACGTCAATGTGCGGTGGAAGGTTTCGACAAAATAATCTCTTCATGACAGCTGCCATTCGCATCACCCCCTGCCCTGCGGTCGTCGGCAACATCCAGCCGCCCGGCAGCAAGAGTCTGACCAATCGTGCTCTGGTCCTGGCCGCCTTGGCCCGCGGCACATCCACCCTCGACGGTGTCCTTGACAGCGAGGACACGCACGTCATGATCGAGGCCTGGCGAAAACTGGGTGTGCGCATCGAGGGAGAACCCGCGAAAGGTCGCTTGAGCATTGAAGGTTGCGGCGGTTCGCTTGCGGTGCGGCAGGCCGAATTGTTTATCGGCAACAGCGGAACGACGATTCGCTTTCTCACTGCGGCCCTCTCGGCGTGCCAGGGGCAGTTTACGCTCGACGGCATCGAGCGTATGCGGCAACGTCCGATCGGCGACCTGCTGGTGGCGCTCCGCCAACTGGGCGCGCAGGCCCAGAGTTTAAACACTGTTCATCCCGATTGCCCGCCGGTGCGAGTCGACGCGCGGGGACTCGACGGAGGCACGGCGCGGGTTGCCGGCAACATCTCCAGCCAGTATCTGTCGGGTTTGATGATGGCCGCGCCGTTAGCTCGCCAGGCAGTTCGCCTGGAGGTTGCAGGCCAATTGGTCTCCGTTCCCTATGTCGCGATGACCGCCCGGGTCATGGAAGCCTTTTCAGCCGAGGTCTCGGGGCCGGCCAGCGGGCCGATCGTGATCGAGCCGACCGGCTACCGAGCGACCGATTACGCGATCGAGCCCGATGCGTCGGCAGCCAGCTATTTCTGGGCGGCTGCGGCGATTACTGGGGGCGACGTGACCGTCCAGGGGCTAAGCGAATCGAGCCTCCAAGGGGACGTCCGTTTCTGCCAAGTGCTCCAGCAAATGGGCAATACCTTGCACAGTTCCGGCAATTCATTGCGAGTCGTAGGGGGCAGGCTCCGCGGTACCGACGTCGATATGGGGGACATTTCGGACACTGTGCAGACCTTGAGCGCCGTAGCGCTGTTTGCCGAGGGGCCGACGCGTGTCCGCGGGGTGGCCCATAACCGCCACAAAGAAACCGATCGGATCGCTGACCTGGCTCGAGAGCTGAGAAAATTCGGGGCGCGAATCGACGAGCACGACGATGGTTTGACGATCTGGCCGGCTCCGCATGAGGCCTGCGATGAGGTCGTCGTCGAGACTTACAACGACCACCGCATGGCCATGAGCCTGGCCCTGATTGGCCTGCGCAGACCGGGCGTCACGATTCTCAACCCCGCCTGCACGGCCAAGACTTATCCACGCTTTTGGGAGGACTTAGCGAAAGTCTCCCAGGCTCGGTTGGAAGAAGTCGACATTCCGGCCGATGTCGGAGTCGATTGTAGCCATATAGCGCTCGGCTTTTGCCAAATCGCGATCGACCGCCGCGTCAATCCACGGCGTCTCGCATCGCTGGGTCGCCACGAATTCCGCTGAGCAGTGGCGGCACTGCACCTCGCGCCCCAGCAGTTCCACTCGGATTTCCAGGTTGCGCCCACAGGTGGGGCAAGGTCGAACGAATACCATTCCTGACGCCATAGTACCTCCTAGTCGAGCAACGAAAGGAAGATCCGAAACACTGCTCATGGCGATGACGAGTTCCAATTCGCGAACGAGATTATGGGAAACAGGTTGACCTCTGTCAACCCTTAAGACGCTCTAGTCGCCTTTGGTCAAGGCTTTCGGGTTTAATTTAGGTCGTTGTGGTGGCTGGTGGTAAGTGGGTGGGACGCGGGCGAGCTGTTTCCTCACCTTTTGGAAGCACGAGCACGGCGTTACAGTTAGCAAAGAGCGCTCCAAGCGAATCGGCCGATTTAAATAATTGCCTTTCTGACCAGTTTTGCTTGACCGAGGTTCACTTGTGCCTGCGGCCAGCGACCGCAGTGCTCGAAATCCAATCACTCCCCCCCTCTGCTGGAGATTTACCGCATGCTTATCAAGATCGCAGAGTCCCGACCGGCGATGGGCAAGTTTGTTGCCGAGACGGCAGCCGAACATTTGCGAGACGTACTCAGCCGCCAGGAGGAAGCGAACTTGGTCGTGGCAACCGGTTCGAGCCAGTTCGAAGTGCTCGATTGCCTCGTGCAGATGCCGAACATTGATTGGTCGCGAATCAACGGGTTCCACCTGGACGAATATCTCGGGCTGCCGATCACGCACTCGGCCTCGTTCTGCGGCTACCTCAAACAGCGCTTCGTCGATCGCGTGCCTTTGAAATCGTTCTTCTATCTCGATGGCACCCTGCCGCCCGAACAACTCGTTCGCACGGCCTGCGACCAGCTCCGCAACCGCCCGATCGATTTGATGCTCTGCGGCATCGGCGAGAACGCCCACCTGGCGTTCAACGACCCCCCGGCGGACTTCGAGACCAAGGAGCCGTACCACTTGGTCGACCTCGACGAAGCGTGCCGGCGTCAGCAAGTGGGCGAGGGTTGGTTTGACAGCCTGGAGCAGGTCCCGACGCAGGCGATCAGCATGACGATCCACCAGATCCTGCAATCGGCGCGGATCCTGTGCAGCGTTCCCGACCGCCGCAAAGCCGAAGCGGTCAAGTTGACGCTCGAGGGCAAAGTCACGCCCGAGGTCCCGGCCTCGGCCCTCAGCCATCATCCGGCGACAACCTTGATCCTCGACACAGCCAGCAGCTGTCTGCTGAGCGAACAGACCTTGGCCCTCAGCCAACGCGTTTGAGGCGGGTGAATTCCTTCAGGAAGAACAGCTGAAGAGAACATCAGGAGAAAGCATCGTGAGCAAGCGCTACGTCGATCTGCAAGTCAACGGATTTATGGGCGTCGATTTCAACGATCCGGCTCTCGATCCCGATGCGATCGTCACAGCGGCTCGCGAGATGTCCCGGGGTGGGGTCGAGTGCGCTCTGGCAACGATCATTACCGGACCGCTGGAGGCGATGTGCACCTGCCTGCACAAGCTGGCCGATGCGATCGACACGCACGACGAAGTGGCGGAGACGATCGGCGGCTTGCACATCGAGGGCCCATTCATCAGCCGCCAACGAGGCTACGTCGGCGCCCATCCGCCCGAGTGCGTGCTGGAAGACGATC
>JBQCJB010000772.1:0-2327 GCA_051953155.1 Aureliella sp.
TGCTCCGCGTCTTCCCAGCCCATGCCCGCCAAACTGTGCACGCCGAAATGCTGGCAGAGCAAACGCAAAGCTTCTTCGCTGCCGAATTGCCAAACTGGCCGCAGCGTCAACATCCACCGGTCGAGCGCGTCGGCCGTAATCGAGCCATCATCCTCGCGAATGAGCACTTCCGAAGGTTCCAGCCGAGCCAACTCGTCGCGCACCGCGGCGGCCGGAAAGACGCCCGCTTCGAATCGGCCCGTCGACAGCTCAGCCCACGCGATGCCGACCTGGTTGCCCGCGCTGCCCGCGCCCCCCGACCGTCCGGGGCGCGGCGTGTAGACGCACACCAGCAAATTGGTCACTCGTGGATCGAGCAGCGCATCATCGGTCAGCGTGCCGGCGGTGACGATACGCGTCACTTCGCGGCGCACGATTCCCTTGGCCTCGCGCGGATCTTCCACCTGCTCGCAAACCGCGACGCGGTACCCGCTGCGAATCAGCTTGGCCAGGTAACCTTCCAGCTGATGGTAGGGAAAGCCCGCCATGGGGATCGGATTGTCCCCCTTGTCACGGCTGGTCAAGGTCAGCCCCAGGACGCGGGCGACTACCTTGGCATCTTCATGAAACAGTTCGTAGAAGTCCCCCATGCGAAACAACAACAGTGCGTCACCGCATGCCGCCTTGGCATCCAAGTATTGACGCATCATCGGGGAAACGTTCGCCGCGGCAGCCTGGGACATATCGCTCTACTAACTTCGGTTTCACTAACGGACTAGCTTGGGCCACCGACCTCCATGCCGTGCGAACGGCCGGGCAAGTCGTCACCATCGACCCGAACGAATTGTAGTGGCCTTTCAAGAGTTCAGGGAGTCGCATCGCAGCGGCGCGTCCCCGTGACCGACTACCCCACGCGCTGAAAGTGGTCGCAGATTTCCGCCCGCCAATCCGGGATCTGGCCGGCGACGGTGCGCGACAGCGGCGGTGCCGGTTCACCCGAACGCAGCCGCTCAAGGTGCTGGACCAGGATTCGCCGCGTCGACATCCGCCGATGCAAAAGAAAGTGGATCCATGCCCAGGCGTCGCGATAGTGCTCGGCGCTCATCAACGCCACTTCACCCAACCCTTCGAGCGACTCCAGGCCTGCGGCAGGGGCTCGACCTTCGAGGGCTTGGATTGCTAGCAAGTGACTATGACCGGACCAACGCTCTCTGGCTGGCACTTCAAAATATTCTGCCAGGCCTTCGTCCAGCCACAGCGGCAAGGGGTCGGAGCGATCGTTCAGAATCGCATGCACCGTTTCATGCCGGAGATCGGTGGCCAGATCGGGATGGCGGTGAGCAAAGAGCATCCCCGCCCCGCGCTGCTGGATGAACAGGGCTCGCCGCTGCGGAAGATTGGGGTAGTAGTGGCCCATGTATCGCCGATACTCGTCGGCTGTGCCGAAGATGACGACGTGGACCGGTGCGTGCGGGAGCTCGACCTGGAGCAGCCCGGCTACGTCGCCGCCCAGTCGCTCTAGCTCCGATAGCAGGTCCGTCTTGGCCGAGATCTCGAAATCGGCATGGATCCGAAAGTGTCCTGCGGTGACTTCGAACGGCCAGCGACCGGTGGGCTCGGCTGCGGCCAGCCGCTCCCCTGCCCTGTCCGCGTCCAGCGTTGCGGCGGCGAGGCCGAGTGCCCAAGAGGCTGCCCAGCGACTGGTCGAGCACAGCCAAGCCCTGCGCGGCCGTGCCTCGGACAGCCGAGGCGCGGCTGCGTGGGGGACGACGGTGCAGTTTTCGACTGGTCGATGCCGCGCGGCGCGGGACGGTGGCATTGTGTTCGATCCGTGTGCGGTGAGGCGCTGACGACGGCGGGCGAAGTTTACCGTTTTGGCCCCCTGGGTCAACGTCGAAAGCTGCACGCCTCGCCGGGCGGAGAGTACACTAGTTGCCTTAGACGAACTTCCAGCGAGGATATGCATCTTGGCCAAAAAGCACCGTTTCGACCTCCGCACTTTTGAAGTCAAACCAGGCAGCGCGGTCAAACTGGGGAAATGGTCGACTAAAGCCGGCAAGGAGTTCTTGCCGAAGGATTTGGCCGACGAGGCCCTGGCGGCTGATGTCGCCGCGCTCAAAGAAGCCCAGGAGCGTTTGTACGCCAGCCACAAATATTCCTTGCTGGTAATCCTGCAGGGAATGGATGCGGCGGGCAAAGACGGCGCGATCTCGCACGTGATGAGCGGCGTCAATCCGCTCGGCTGCCGGGCGTACGCATTTAAAGCGCCCAACGAGACGGAACTGACACACCATTTTCTATGGCGACCGGCGGCCTGCTTGCCCGAACGCGGCATGATCAGCCTGTTC
>JBQCJB010000773.1:0-4918 GCA_051953155.1 Aureliella sp.
GAGTGCGGAGCAAGGCGGGATGTGCTCGATATCGAGGTCGACGGCGTAGGGTTCGCACGTGTCGGCCGAGCTCGTGACCCAGGCCGCTGCACCGCCGATGCCTTTGAGAGCGTCGGAAGGTGTAATGCTCTCGCTGGTGCCTGTGCGGACGAAGTCATAGATGAACGCGAGGGTGACCTGCACAGGGGCTTCGTCACCTTCCTTCACCGTGTCGAGGTCGCCGCGGTCGAGCTCGTACTCGTAGTTCTTCGACTCCGTCCAGCTGATGTTGCCATCGCCGACCTTGATCTCGACTTGGCGAGACATGATCGTGATCACGTCGTCGGCGGCATACGCGCCAGCGCCGAGAGCGGGCGTGAACGTGATCTCCGTCGCCGTCGCGGCCGAGACGGTGTGTACCTGCTCGGTCGTTTCACTCGCGACGGTGAAGCGGGCACCAACCGGGATCGTAGCCGGCGTGGCGGTGTTAACCGCACTGGCCTTGTAAGTGATGGTCGTGGCACTGGCGGTGGGAGCCGTAGCGTCGATCGCGGCCGTACCGCTCAGACCATCGCGGAGGTAAATGTTTGCGTTGCGCAGTTCAATCTTTGCCATAGGCCTTTAGCCTTCTAATTCGATTTGGTAGTTGGCAGAGACCATCCCTTGACGCACACGGTCGTTTCGGTCGATCTGCCCGAAGTGGAGAACCCTGACGCCAAGCTTGTCAGTGGTGAGAGCGAGGCAGCCGAGTTGTGACCCGTCTGACGCCGTGTTGGTGCCATACCGAAAGATTGGTATGGGCTGATCGAGGGCTTCGTGAAACGCACCCAAAAGCTGGTCGAGCTTATACGCGTTCTTGGTTTCACCCATGTCGCTTGTGACGAGAATGTTGATGCCCATCTTCGCGACGTAGTAATTGGCAGACGGGTTTATCGTGAAGGGTCCGTTGAAGCGGATCTCAACACGGTCAGCTGCTTGTTGAAACTCATCCGTCCGATCCTCGATGCCTTCAACGAGTGCAGGGACTGGGATGCTTTCGGCCACTGCCTTCAGATACTTTGCAACCGAAGAATGGAACCACTGCGTCCAGTTTGCATTAGCCATCGTGGGTTACTCTTCGGTTTGGCTCTCGCTGATATCGAGGATGTCATCAGCGCTTGCAAGTACGAATTGCGATGGCCGATCCCCCAGGACCTGGTTCGCGATGATCACCCACAACGAATCGAATTCGAATTCATCGAAGGTCTGAATCTCGTACTTCGAGCCTCGATAGACGAGCCAGTCATTGACTGTGAGCGAGAGGTTGGGCGCGTCACGTCTATTGACAAGGAACATGCGACGTGTTCGGTCGTAAGTGCCGCCGTACACGAACGCCTTGTCCGCACTGATTTGCGAAATGCTCTTGACGAACGTCCGCTCTACCTTAGCCGGCAGAATGATCGCTCGTTTGATCTGCGTGAGAGTCTTGGAAACTTCCTTCTCACCTGTTTCAAGGCTCACGGTCGAGCCACGATACTTATAGATGTCGATCGGTCCACCGCCAAACTGCCGTCCTAACATGTAGATGATGGTGCGAACCGCCCGATTATGCTGTCGGTTGATCGGCTCCATTGTGGCCCTCATCGATCGGTGGATGGGTCGGTGGATTCAAGCGGCCTTCGACTCGCTGCATCGCTTCCTCAATTCGAGCAAGGGATGCGGCGACGCTGTCGTTTGAATTGCGGCCCGCCAGCTCCATCAGCTGCTTGGAGACTATGTAGAGAATCAAGCCGACAACAGGTCCGAACGCTTGCGTAAATGCGTACAGATCGCTCATGGAAAAACCTCCCCGGTGTTTTGCCGGGGAGGTCCTTGTTGTTCAGGGGCTAGCGAGTGCTAATCGATGATTAGCCGAGGATGAGGCACGCCATGTCGGCATCGAGCAGGGCGACACCACTGAGCAAGTCGGCGGTCACGCGAGTGCCCTGCGCCTTCGAGTCGTATTGCATGCAGATACGGATCGACAGACCGTTGTAGTTGGCGATCGCGCTCATCACGCCCAGGCCGCGATTCGGCAAAGCCAGCGGCCGGTTGACGAAGGCGATGGCGTTGCGATGGAACGCCAGGTTGAACGAACCGCTCGGGCCGGGGAACATCGCATCGTTGTCGGCGATGGCCGCTTCCAGCGGACGGTCGAGCAGGATCGCCTGCATGCCGGCGCTCGACAGGTAGCTCTCGATGATGGTGTACACGGCGCGGCTCGCACCGGTGCCGATCGCAAGCAGCTGGCCAGCGCTGGGGGCGTTGGTCCAACCGTCAACCAGGATTGCCTTGCTGTAGCCCGCGTCGTATGCACCGTTAGCAGCGCACTTCTTGTACACCTTGAGGGTCGCGCCGGCGCTGGTGCCATTCTTGTTCGCTTCGTTCGGCGTGACAGCGGTCGTGTCGCCGGCAGCGGCGGTCGAGGCGGTGGCGTACTGCGGCTGGTCGTTGCCGTCGACCACCATCCATTCACCGACCGTCACTTGGTGACCAGTCAGGGTGACGGCTTGGCTGGCCGCGGTCGAGCCAGCAGTGATGGCGTTGGTAACCGTACCGGTGGCCACGTCAGCCATCGAGTCGGTGATGTACGGCGTGTTGCGCGCGGCGTACACATCGAAGCCGAACAGCTGGCCGAGCCGTGCCCGACGCAGCGCATCGCTGGTACCGCTTTCGTTGACCTTGGTCAGCAAGTCGGTCTTCAGGAATGCACTTTCGGACCCAGGCGACAGAACCAAGTGGCGGAACTCGTCTTCCGGCACGTTGTTCATGTTTAACTTCTGGCGAGCATCGACGACGTAGTCGCGAGCGTTCGAATTAGTCAGCTTGTTCAAGCCGCCGACGCGGTCATCGGGGCCACCGATGAAGCGGTGAACCTGACCGATTACCGAGCGGTCGACGCCTCGGCCGACCGCCTGGATGCACGGACGCAGGTAGATCTTCACCAACTCTTGGAAGGACTTCGAAGCTTCTCCGTCTTTGATGACGAACGTGTTGTAATGATGTTGGTCCAACGGAACGCGGACGTTTTGCGATTGAGCGTCCTGCGCGGTGACCTCGTCCGAGTCGACCTTACGCTGCGAGTGGAACTTGTTCGGCCGGCGGGTGTTCACCACGTCACCGAACTGTTTGACTTCGTTCTCGAAGTCGCGATGGACCAAGTTGCACATGACCATCGACTCTTCGAGGATGACCAGCGACTCGTTGGCCCACATTTCCGGAATAAAAGCGTCGTTGTCATTGTCGTAGCAGACGGTGACAGCTGCCGAGGCCAGGGCGGTCAGATGAATCAGGCTCAGTTTCATGTTGCTCTTTCAATGGGGACGCCCCGGCGAGGGTGCCAGGGCGTTGATAATCTCGGGTTGTCAATCACACTGCGTGATCGACGACTAGCGGGTGCCGTATAGCACCGAAGGGTTCTCGGCTCGCAGCTTGCGGTACTGCTCGGGCGTCAGCTTGGTCACGTCGACTTTGCCCATGCCACGCATGCCATCCGCATTACCGCCACCGCCGATGCCGCTAACGATGTTGGACTTGAACAGGTTGCCATAAATGGTCGAGAGTTCACGCATACGTTTGATCGCATCGGCAGGCGTGAGCTGTGTGACGATTCGCTCGCCGGTTTCGGCGTGCGTGTCTTCTAAGTCAACCATCGGCTTACCATCGACCAGCTTCGTCTTGTTGCGGAGCAACTCGACGACTTGGTCCGTGTTGAAAGCGTCACCTTTCGAGGCGGCGTCGGTCAATGCGCGGCCGATGGTTTCAGTCGTGTACCGAGTTTCCCATTCCTTGGCACGGGACTCGGCGTCGGCCAGCCGTTGCTGGTAGCTCTTCTCCAAGTTCTGCTTGTCAATTGCGGCCTGCTGCTCTTTCGTTCGCAGTTGTTTGCGAACGTCTTCGAGCGACGCTTCCAACGCTTCACGCTGTTGCTGGCTCATCTGCGTATCTTGCGACAGCGTTTGGAGCTGGGCTTCGACCTTCTGCAGTTGGGCCTGATGCTTACGCTTGTCAGCGGCGAGCATCTTGTTGACATCTTCTTGGGTGAATGTCTTGCCCGCACTGACGTCGGTGCCGGTGCGGAGGTCGCCGCTGTCACCACTTGCATCACCGGAACCGGGGTCGCCGTTGTCACCGTCTGCATCGCTTGAACTGACGTCGCCCCCTTCGCCTTCGTAGCAAACGGTTTCAGCCAACGACGCCAAGAAAAGTAGCTTGATGCGATCCATAAGGTAGAACCTCAAAAACCCCCCAATTGGAAAAGCGACTGGTCTATGGGGTCTCACCAGCCTCGTGTGTAGCAACCTCTGACTACGCGCCAGAGTAAGAGTTAAGTGCGGTACAACTTCACCGACCGGTCATCCCGCAGAAACGGGAGAAGACGCCGCCAAGCAGATGCGCTAGGCACGCCGTTGATAATGTGGTCGACCGGTTTCTGTTGCCGCGAGTATGTCGCGCGCACGGACTCGAGTCCTGCAGAACTCACGCCGAGCGCTTCGAGCTCAAGTTGTGGATCGACGCCATCGAGCAGGGCATAAGCGATCTCATAGCTAGCGATCCGAATAGCCTCCGGAACCTCTGTGTCAGATCCTCGTGGGAACTGAGTCGCTTGCGAGGCTTCAGCCTCGCGGATCTCTGCGTCGGTTGCGGCTTCGTTCGCTTCGAGCAGCTGGTACACGGCAGCTTTGTTGCCCTTGTAGCTCAGCGTGTCGATGATGCGAGTCGCTTGGACGAGAGACTTACGTCGATCGGCAACCGAAGCAGCGGACCAAGCCACTTCATGCAGGCGGTCATCGAAGTAAGCTTGTGCCTCGCTCAATGATCCGTAGATGCTGCTGTCGATCGTCATTCACTGGCTCACTGCTGCGTGTTATTCGCCGCAACCGTTGACTGATCGCGAGCGAGTCGCAGTGCTCTACCAACC
>JBQCJB010000774.1:0-12128 GCA_051953155.1 Aureliella sp.
TCCACGTCGCACGATCAATCTGGCCGACAGCGCGATCACCGACGCCTTGACCGGCGACGTCGTGGCGTGCGGGCAGTCGAAGCTGGTCGAATGTCTGGTGGCTGCGATCGAGCACGATCACGAGCGTCAGCTGTGGGAAGCGGTGGGTTTCACTGGCCTCCCGGCTGCGGCGCGGTTGCAGTTTGATGCGACGTCACCAGAGTTCGATGTGCCGTAATTCGATCCGGACACATCGAGTCCGCTCGAGCTAGTCGATGCCTTTGGCGGCGGAGATCAAGCGGATGAACTCCTTGTTCGACGGGAAACGCGCCAGTTGCTTGGTCAGCTGTTCCATGGCTTCGACCGGATGCATCGTGTTGAGCGTGCGGCGAAGCATGGTAACGGCGTTCAGCGTTTCGGGATCGAGCAACAGTTCTTCGCGGCGCGTGCCCGACTGGGTGATGTCGATGGCTGGCCAGACGCGGCGGTCGGCCAGGCGTCGGTCGAGGACCAGTTCCATGTTACCGGTTCCCTTGAACTCTTGAAAAATCAAGTCGTCCATGCGACTGCCGGTATCGATCAGGGCGGTGCCGACGATCGTCAACGACCCTCCTTCAGCGAACGCGCGGGCGGAGGCGAAGAGTTTCTTGGGGATGTCCATGGCTTTGATGTTGACGCCGCCGGACATCGTCGGGCCGCTGTTGCCGACCCACTTGTTGAAGGCTCGCGCCAGTCGGGTGATCGAGTCCATCAGCAGGAAGACGTCTTTGCCGCTTTCGGCCAAGCGCTTGCAGCGGTCGATAACCAACTGGCTTAGCCGCACGTGACTGTCGACATCCTGATCGAGGCTGCTGGCGATGACCTCACCTTTGGTCACGCTGCGGCGCATATCGGTGACTTCTTCCGGACGCTCGTCGACCAGCAGTACGATCAGATGCACGTCGGGATGGTTTTCCGCGATACCCTTGCTGATGTGCTGGAGCATGATCGTCTTGCCGCTGCGTGGCGGGGCGACGATCAGAGCGCGTTGGCCTTTGCCCAGTGGAGCGAGCAAATCGATGATGCGGTTGGTCAGCGGTTGAGGTCCGACCTCCAGTCGCAGCCACTGCTCGGGGTTGATGGCCGTGAGGTTGTCGGTGTCGAAGTTCTTGACGTTGATGTACTCTTCCGGCGGCATACCGTCGACATCGAGGATTTCGCGAACGCGGGGTCCTTGTTGGCGTCGCGCCTGTTGCATCATGGCTTTGATGCGGACGCCTTGGCGGAGGTTGAATTTTTCGATCATCGTGCCCGGCACGAAGGGATCGGTGCGTTCGCGCGAGTAGTTGTTGGAGGGGCTGCGCAGGAAGCCGTAGCCGTTGGGGTGCATTTCGAGGATGCCTACAAACTCCTCCAGCGGCACGTCGCTGGCTTCGGCAATTTCGGGCTCGATGCCTTCGGGTTGATCACCGGGTTGAGCGGCGGCAGTGCCCGTGGCGGTGGCGGTGCGACGGCGGCGAAAGGGGCGACGTGGACGGCTGGCACCGCCTGCGGCGTACGGGGCTGAGGGAGAAGAAGACCGCGGTCGAAACCTCTTTTTTTTGGGCATGGAGAGCAGATCCGGCGATTGGCCATAGAAACCCACGCTTCTTGCTCGATCAAAGCCTTCCTATAAGACCCGATCGTCCTGCAAAGCAAACGCGGCTAAGTAAAGAACGATTTGTAGAGCTAATTCATGCGACGGGAACCATTCCCGCATGGAGTGAGCATTCCCGAACTCGGACCCTGTAGACCGACTCGAGGAATGCACAAAGGAGCGCGCCACGCTGGAGCAAACGCTGCTAAGAACAACGCTCGTTCAATCAGAAACGTGGTGTGCAACATCTGAGCCGAGTGTCGAAGTTCGACCCACCGGCTCGCAAGTTTTCACGAAGATCAACGTCTTCAGATACCGTCGTCGACGGCAAAGCGACTCTTTGAGCTCGCGCACTGACAAATGGCGCCAAGCCTCTCCTGGTTTGTCCGGCTGTGACCTGAAAGCTCGCAACGAGTCGGCAAGATAGCCCTCGTTGGCGGAGTGGTCTTTCCTTCCACTCTCAAAGCAATCCGCCAGTTGATGCGCCGGACAGAGGTCCTACTGAAGACTCCTGATGTTAGGATTTGGTGGAATAATAACCGGCCCTCCGGGGCTGTCAAGCGAGCTTTGACCCACGCTCTCGAATATTCCGCGAACTTTGTGGGAAAATTCGAATACTCGGCTCAAGTGGCCGCCGCCAGGGTCCGATTGTTCCAAGGATAGCGGTTTTAACGGCTGCCCCTCTGCCCCCCTCGATCGGAACCTCAACCCCATGCTTCGAATAGCGCTGCTCACATGCCTGGCCACCTCGCTCCTTTGCGGCCGGCTACCAGCCGAGGAACTGATCAGCTGGCATGAGGACCTCGACGAGGCCCGTCGCATCTCCCAACAGTACAAAGTTCCCATCCTGGTCCACTTCTACGGCGACCAGTGCATGCCGTGCAAGACGCTCGAAAAGAACGTCTTCACCCGCCCGGAAGTGGCCAGCACCATGCAGCGCTACTTCGTCCCAGTCCGCGTTAACGCGACCCAGGATCGAAGAACCGCCGCCGAATTCGGCGTCCATAGCTGGCCCACCGATGTCTTCGTCGGCCCCGACGGCAAGGTGCTCACCCAGGGTGTCTGCAACCAAAACGCCAACGCCTACCTGCAAAACCTTCAAAGCGTCGCGATCATGAACCGCGACCGCAACGCCATGCTGGCCAGCAACCAGCCCGCCACCCAGGCCGCTACCGGCGCCGGAGCTCCCTACGGCCGCACGGCCGCGGCCAATTTGCAACAGGCCGCACCCGGCCGCGATGGCGCGCCTTCCCCGTACAACAACCCGGCCAGCGGCGCCAATCCCTACGCCGCCCAGGGCCCAGTCTCCGGCTTGGCCAACGCCGGCGAGTCTTCGCTGCCGAGCCCCAGCTGGGCTGGCCAGTCCGCGCACGGTCAAGCCGCCAGCGGACAAGCTACGGCCGGACCGCTCGGACCTGAAACCGCCGCGCGACTGCATCGCTCGGAAACCGCCCTGGATCCAACTCACAAAGATGCGAACCTGCCTCAGTCAGCCTCATGGCAGACGATGAGCGCGAACTCCGCGACTCTGGCTTCGGCTCCAAGTATCCCGACCAGCCCGGCTCCGGACACCGCTCAAGCGGCGACGTCGACCACGGCTGGCGCGGCTCACCGCCAGCCGGTGATCATCGAAAACAAACCGGGCTACGCTACGCTCTCCCCGTCGCGCGGCTCGATCGTCGAGAATCCTCACTTCGCCTCGCAAGCGCACACCGAACCGCCGGCGGCTAGCACCGATCACGTCGCGGCGTATTCATCTCCGCAGGCAACCGCCAGCGCGTCATCGCCTTCGCCGTCGACTCGCTTGCCCGGTCAGTTGGTCTCCCACTCGAATGCACCCAAGAACGCCGCCGCCCCTTCTCAGCCGGAAGCATCGGTTCCAGCCCTGAGCGGATTCTGCCCGGTAGCCTTGATCAGCGGGGGACAATGGGTCGAAGGCAAGCCTGAGCACGCAGTCCGGCACCGCGGACGCGTTTACTTCCTGAGCAACCCCGAAGCGGTCCAATCCTTCCTTCGCTCACCCGACGCCTACAGTCCCGTCCTTTCCGGATACGACCCGTTAATCTTCCTCAGCCAAGGCCGCTTGGTCGAAGGCTCGGTCTACGACGGCTTGAAGGACCCGACGCAAAACCAGATTCTGCTGTTCGCGACACCCGAGAACAAAGCTTTCTTTCAAGAGAACTTCGACCGGCTGTCGAGCGAACTGGCCACGATCCTCGCCCCGGCACAGCCGCTGACCGCCAGCACGCCTGCCGCAACGCTCACCCGCTAAACCGCTGCCGCGGCCGCTGGTGAAAAAGAAATCGCCCGCTTGATGGAACGCTGATTTAAACGGCGCGGGCATGAATAGCGGACGCTGGTGTGAAGGCACCACAAAGAGAAACGTCTGGCTAGCGGTTCTTGAAGACGAACAAGCGGCTGGGCGCGGCGATCATCAGCCCGTCCTCCAGCAAGACCAGATTGCCTCCCTCGGCGCCACGCGGTCCGAGCGCGATTCTCTGGCGAATGACCGGCCAGCCGGCAGCCTGCCGATCGGATTGATCGGCGTCGAATACGAATAGCTCCTGCTGCGTCGGCCAGTAGACGCGGTCTTCGCCGACGACGCCACGCCCGAAGCCGCGAGGCGTCGGCAAGGAGGTGGCTGCATCGCTGGTACTGCCACCGGGAAACGACGCCAGCACTCGGCCCGACGTGCGCTCCAGCCAAAAGATGCGATCGCCACTGACGACCACGCTGTCGTCGCTGACGCCCAAGAGCTGCGTTGCATCGTCGACCCGCTCGGCATCGGTCGACCACAACAGGTCGCCGCTGGTCGCGTCGAGGGCAAAGATCTCGGGACAGTCTTGCGGCGCACATATGACCTGCGTCCCCGTGACCAGACAGGGTGTGAGATCGCGGTAGCGAAAGCGGTCGGGCTGGGGATAGGGCCGGTCGATCGAGGCGGGACTGCGGCGATAGCGAGCCAACCAGACGATCTGACCGGTTGCCTGGTCGAGGCAGGCGATGGCTCCGAGATTCGTGTTAACGAAGATGCGTCCGCCGCTGACGGTGACCAGCTGATGCGCGATCAAGCTAGCCTGTTCACTGCCGCTGACGGTTCCGCTGGCCAGCGTCGGCGAGCGCCACGCAATCGCGCCGCTCTCGCGCTCGATGGCCACGACCGAGCGTCTCAGGTTGACGTTGTCGCGAATGCCGATCGCTGCAATCAACAGATCCTCCGACACCAGCGGGCAGCCCTCGAATTCCGCTCCGGCGAAGTCTTCGGCGGGCAACCGCACCGGATAACCCGGCAACATGCTCCCCTGCCGCGCGAGGTCCAGTGCGATCAGATAGCTGAGCGATCCGGCCGAGGGGCCTTCAGCGTTTCTCGGCGCGCGGCCATACCAACCCGTGACCGGCGGTCCCATGCGGGCATAGAGCGTGTCGCGGTCGATCGTCAGCGTGCCGCGAGGCACGCCGATCAGCGCGTAACCAAAGGGTAGATAATTCGCCGCGGTCATGCCACTATCGAACACCGGTAGCGCCGGATCGATTGGCGGCCAACTGCTGCCGTCGTTCAGATCAAAGGCCACGATGCGCGTCAGCTCATTGATATACACGCGGCCTGCGTGGACCAGCGGGTGATAGGAAACCAGGCCGAGCGTGCTTTCGGCGACCGGTGGCTTGCTGGCTGAACTACGATCGGAGCTACCGGTCAAGCGTTCCAGGGGTCGCGACCAGGTCGGCCACTGCGAAACCGAGGCCTCACCTGACGCCTGACGGTTGCGGGCCGCGTTGCCGGCAAAGGTCAACCATTGGTCGCCCGCTCCGCTCGATCGCTCAGCTTGCCGCTGCTCCTGTCGCTGCTCGAACCACTGCCGCGCTTGAACGACTTGCGCGGTCAATTCCTGACTGAACGGCCCACTCAAACGCTCGGCTAGCGCGCTGGCCCACTCGCACGTGTCGGCGAACTCCGCTTGCGGACAATCGAGGGCCGCGATCGATACCAGTCGACGCGCCACTTCGACGGCCAGGCGATCGGACGACCAATCGCTGCTCTCTGGTTGCTGTCCATTAGGAGCCTCGTCGGGCGCAGTCTTCGTAGCCGCCGGCGAGCCCGCGCCCATGACCGGTCCGAGCGCGGCGACCGAGCGATCAAGAAACTCGCCGAGTTTGTCGCTCTTCTTTAAGTGCGGCCACGACGTTGGCCAAGGTAGGCCCGCCGCCGGGGAAATAGTCGATTTGTCATCGCTCTTCCACGGAACGCGCACAGCCAAGCCTGGGGCATCCAGGGCTTGCCTGGCCGCTACCGTCCAGCCGCGATCCAAAACCAGATCGCTCAAGAACAGTCGCGCGCCGAGGCTGGCAGGGGCCAAAGAGTAGCGGTCGACAATCCGCTGCAGTTCGTGAGCGTCGTGCCGCTCCTGGGCATGCGCAGTCGCCCGGAGCGCGATCTCCTGTTCCGATCGCAGGGCCGGCTGAATCGCTTCCGGTGCCCGCGCCGCCCATTGCCGCAGCCGCCACTGAGCCCAGCGGCTGACGGGCACGTGCACCTGTACCGCCAGCGTCGCGGCGCGCTGGACCGGACCGAGCTCGATAACCCGCTGCTCGGCATTATCGACCAGGCGCTCGAGACTAGCGATCGCTTCCTCAATCTGCCCGTCGGCGGCCAGTTGATCGATCTGCTCCATCAACAGACGCTCTTGAGCCGTCGCGCTGGCCGCAGCCGATCCGGGTGACCGCTCTTGCGCGACCAGTGTGCCGGCAACCAGGCACAGCACTATCGCCAACAGTAACGCACTGCGCATTGGATTGGTTTCCGTTTTGGATGGCCGTCGCCACTAGCCGTCGTAATCAGCCGTCGTTATGCGTTTGTTTAGCGAACTCGACCTCACGCCAACAGCTCGTTGACGATGCGGCCGTGCACGTCGGTCAGCCGATAATCGCGGCCTTGAAAGCGGTAGGTCAAACGCGTGTGATCAAAGCCCAGCAGGTGCAGGAGCGTGGCATTCAAATCGTGAACATGCACCGGATCGACTACGGCATTGAAGCCCAGATCGTCAGTCGCGCCATGCACATAGCCCGCTCGTACTCCGCCGCCAGCCAACCACAAACTGTAGCCGCGATTGTGATGGTCGCGTCCGTCGTTGCCTCCCTGAACCATGGGCGTTCTGCCGAACTCCCCACCCCAGATGACGAGCGTATCGTCCAGCAGGCCGCGTCGTTTCAGATCGCGGACCAAGGCCGCGCTGGGCTGGTCGGTAGCCTGCGCATTCTTCTTCACATCC
Source organism: Aureliella sp. (assembly GCA_051953155.1). Lineage (GTDB taxonomy): Bacteria > Planctomycetota > Planctomycetia > Pirellulales > Pirellulaceae > Aureliella. The sequence goes on from JBQCJB010000774.1 coordinate 6,862, forward strand.
GCGGTTAGGTTGCCGTGTTGGTCCCATGCCTCGTGAAACAGCTGCACAAAGCGCACTCCGCGTTCGATCAAGCGACGAGCCAGCAAGCAATTCTTGGCAAAGCTCGCTTCCTTGATATCTTTGATCCCATACATCTCCAGGACGCTGGCCGGTTCGGTGCTCAAGTCCATCAGCTCCGGCGCACTGGTCTGCAACCGATACGCCATTTCGTAGCTCTCGATGCGAGCCGCCGTCTGCGGATCACCGAGAGCGCCTAGCGATGACGTATTCAAATTGCGGAGCGTGTCGAGCGACTGGCGCTGGATCACATCGTCGATGCCTTTCGGGTTGGATAGGTACAGCACGGGATCGCCCGCGCTTCGGAAGGGCACGCCGCCATAGGACGTCGGCAAAAAACCGCAACCATAGTTGCTCGCGCCGCCGCTGGTTCCCTTGGCACTGGTCAGCACGACAAAACCAGGCAAATCCTCGGCTTCGCTCCCCAGTCCATACAGCGTCCATGATCCGAAGCTCGGCCGGCCGAACTGCTGGGAGCCGGTATTCATCATGATCTGAGCCGGAGCATGATTGACCGCGTCGGTCTGCATCGAGCGGATCAGACAAATCTCGTCGGCGATCGAGGAGGTGTGAGGCAACAGTTCACTCAGTTCCATGCCGCAGGCGCCGCTTGGGCGAAACCGATACTTGGGACCGAGCAGAGCCGAGTTCGGCTTGATGAACGCCGCGCGGTATCCCTCGAGCAAGGCGGTCGGCGGCAGTTGCCCGTCGCGTTTGCGAAGTTCGGGCTTGTGGTCGAACAGTTCCAAATGGCTCGGCGCTCCGGCCTGGAACATGTAGACCACGCGCTTGGCTCGCGGCGCATAATGCGGAGGCTTGGGTGCCAGAGGACGCGCGTCGCCAGCCGCCTGGGCGCCGGCAGCGGCCGCATCTTTCGTCGCCGCGGCGAGCTCGCGCTGCAAGAGCGTCGTGGCCGCGATGCCTCCGAGGCCCACGCCGCACTCTTTCAGGAAAAATCGCCGCTTCAGCAGTTGCCGCTCGGCTTGTGAATTCGTCATGGCAATTCGCATCCGATCAATTCTTGGTCAGGGTCTCGTCGAGGTTCAGTAGCACGCGGGCCACCAGGATCCAGGCGGCAGCCGTCTGCGGCGTGGTCGCGCTCGGCAGCTGCGGCAAGGGGCCCGGATCGCCACTGATGATTTCGCGCGGGTTCAGCCACCCGTCGGCCAGCCGATTGCGACACGCGTCCAGAAATCTCAAAACCTCTTGGCGCTCGTGCGGCTGCGGCAGCCGCCCCGTGCATAGCTGGAACGCAGTGTCGGCTCGCAGCGCGTCATCGGGCTGGGATTCGCGCACGATGCGCAGTCCCAGCGCTTGAGCGCATTCGAAAAAGATGGTCTCGTTCAGACCGGTCAGGGCGGCCATCGGCGTATTGGATCGCGTGCGGCGGGCGCAGGCAAAGTCGCCGTTGGGCGCGTCAAAACTCGACATGACCGGATCGGGCATCGATCGCTTGCGGAACCCGTACAGCGTCCGCCGGTATCGCTGTGCCCCGTCAGCCGGCGTCCAGTAGCTGGGATAGGTATAGTTGTAGTCGAGCACGTTCTTGGGGACCGGTGGGATCACGCTCGGTCCGCCGACTTGATGCGTCAGCAAACCAGAAACGCTTAGGGCGATGTCGCGGACGACTTCCGCATCGGCGCGGAACCGCGGCCCCCGCGCCAGCAGCCGATTTCGCGGATCGCGCTGCAGCAGTTCCTCAGTGACTTGCGAACTGCGTTGGTAGGTCTGGCTGGTAACGATCAGCTGGAGTATTCGCTTTTGACTCCAGCCATGCTCCATAAAGTCAACCGCTAACCAGTCGAGCAGCTCTCGGTGCTCCGGAACCGGCGCTCGCGTGCCGAAATCCTCGGCCGTCTCCACAAGCCCTTCGCCGAAGACCGCCTGCCATAGCCGGTTCACCGCCACGCGCGCTGCCAAGGGCGAACGCCGGTCGACCAACCATCTTGCAAAACCCAAGCGATTGCGCGGTTGGTCGCTGCCGAGCGGATGGAAGATCTGCGGCGTGTGCGGCTCGACCGCTTGCTTCGGCTGGTTCCACTCCCCGCGATCGAGCAAGTGCGTCATGCGCTGCGCGTCGCCAGTCCGCTCCGACAAATGCAGGACAGTCGTAAAACCCGCCGGCGTCTTGGCCCACAGAGCCGCGATCTGGTCGGCGATCGAACGGCAGTCGAGACGACTGGAAATCCAAGCCAACTCGAGCGCTGACCGGTCTTCGTCCGAGCGCTGATCGGCCGGGCGCTCGAGCGCTAGGATGGCTGCATGCGGAGTCTCTGCCGCCCGCGGCGCGGGACTCTTGGTCAGGCTGATCCGCGCACAGCCCAGCATCTCGGCCGACCGCAAAGCGATCTTCAGCTCGCTTCCTGCGGGGGCCTCCAGCGGTTTCTCAAACCGAACGACGGCGACGCTGGCCTGATTGCGGATTCCCGGACCGCGGTCCCCTTGCCAGCCAGTGTCGTCGCTGCCGTCGATCAAGTACGCGACTGGGCCGAAACGCTTTTTGTTCTTCCCGGCCTCTTCGCCAGCCGGTGGCGGTTCGGGTTTGGAGTAGTCGGCCGTCGCATCGACCAGTTTGATTTTTTGCCAGTCGCGACTGCCCGGAGTCTTAACGAATGCCTCCAGCTCGAGCAGCGTCCAGGTGCCGAGCTTGCTGCGGCCCGGACCGCGATGGGGCAAGTCGCCGTGCGTCAGCCCTTCCAATCGCAAGCCCGTCGCTCCCTGCAGATCGGGTTTGCCAAGCATATAAACGTCGCCGCTGGCATGTCCCAGCATCAAGATCGATCGATCCTCCAGCTGCGTCGGGTGATTCAGGCCGCTGTTGCTGCCCAGATCGTCGAACTCTACCGGCTGCCAATCGGCTTGCGCACCGCTGACCGACTGCGACCATTTTTCAAACTCAGCCTGCCAGTCGGGAATTTGTTTTTTGGCTGCGTCCACCAGCGCCGCGATTTTGCCGTGGATGTCGGCAATCGTCCGCTGCTGCTGGGCATCGTAAACGTAGGACTGGGCTTCGTACGAGTTGTTCAAGAACGCGAACATTCCAAAATATTCGGTTTGCGTCAGCGGGTCGAACTTGTGCGAGTGGCACTGGGCGCACTGCGTCGTCAGCCCCATCACCGCCTTGCCAATACAGTCGATGCGATCGAACATTTCGACCATGCGAAACTGCTCCGGTACGATGGCTCCCTCTTCGTTGAGCATGCTGTTGCGGAGAAAGCCCGTGGCGACGATCTGGTCTTGCGTGGCGTCGGGCAGCAAGTCGCCGGCGATTTGTTCGATGACGAACTGGTCGTAGGGCATGTCGGCATTCAGTGCCTTGATGACCCAGTCGCGCCAAATCCACTGCTCGCGCGGGAGATCTTTTTCGTAACCGTTGGTGTCCGAGTAGCGAGCCACGTCCAGCCAGTGCCGAGCCCACTTTTCGCCGAAACGCGGACTAGCCAGCAGACGCTCCACCGTCGCGTCGTGACCCAGCCGCTCGTACTGCTCGAACTGTTCGGGCGAAGGAGGCAGGCCGATCAAGTCCAGATAAAGCCGGCGGCACAGGACCGAGCTGTCTGCACGTGGAGCCGGGACGAGCCCCTGCCCGGCCCACCCAGATTCGACCCAGGCATCGATCGGATTTCTATTAGCTGCAAAGTCGTTAGCTGCCAAGTCGTCAGCAGCTGCCAAGTCGTCAGCTGCCGGTCTCGCGCTGGGCACGGGATGCTGCACCGGTGGCGCAAACGCCCAGTGAGTGCTGAATTCGGCACCTTGATCGATCCACGCTCGAAGTTTGGCCTGCTCGGCGGCGGTCAGCGGCTTCTTTTCTTCCGGCGGCGGCATCACCAGCGCGGGGTCATCGGACGTGATCCGCCGCACCAATTCGCTCTGCGCGGCATTGCCCGGCGCGATGACCCGTCCCGAATCGCCACCGGCGAGAGCCGCGGTCGCCTGGTCCAGCCGCAGACCGCCTTGCCGCGAGGCTTCGTCTTGGCCGTGGCAATGCCAACACTTTTCCGAAAGTATTGGTTGGATATCGCGCTGGTAGTCCAGCGTCGTCGCGGGAGACTTTTCACCGCTGGCTGTTTGGCCGAAAGCGGTCAGCGGTAGGGCCGTGAGAGCCATCAAGATCGCGGCGCAGCGGCTGACGATGCCGAATTGGTGACCGAGCATGAGTGAAGCGTTTGGCAAGGGTAGGGGGGATGGTGCGGAAGATCGGCCGTCTGGCACTCATTATACCTGAGTTCGAGCCGCCTTGACCGATCGCGGGGGGCGAGGGAGCAGGCGGACGGCCTAGCTTGCCTGGCTTTCCTGTCTGGAATGCTATCGCGTTTCTTCCGCGGAAAGGAGACAGCCAATTTTCGGTGCGAGCAATCGCATTGCCGATAGAGACCGAACGCATGATGCGAACGCAATTAGGTTTCGTCAAACAAGGATTGTGGCATGCAAGTCGAAAGAAGCTACCGGGGGTGGATCGTCGCGCTGACGGTGGCTGGCGTCGTGACTTACTTTGTCCTGGCAGTAGAACGCGATTTTCGATTTTCCACCGCTCAGTCGTCCCAGGGGGACAAGGCGGAGATCGCTGGCGGCGGGATCCGGATCAACAGCGATCCGAGCATCGAAATCTCTCAACAGATTCGCCCTGCGCCGATCGCGCCCGCCGCTCCGGCAAGCAATCGTCCGGTACGCTCGACTCACTCCAGCACCGCCAATCTGCTCAGCTTGCCACCCGAGCCGGTCGCCACTGTCGTACTGCACGCGCCCACCGCAATTCCTGACATGGTCGCCCTGACACTTAGCGACGCCAATGAGAGCGACGCGCTCGTTTCGACGATCGACAAAGCGTTCGATGCTCCTGTCCAAGTTGTGGCCCTGCGGCGGCCTAGCGTTGAACCGACCCTCCATTCGACGTTGGATGAGAGCCGCTTGAAGAGTTTGATGCCCAGCGGCGCCCTCAACGGTCAGGTTGCCGAACCGGTGGCGTTGCTCCGCGATTTAGCCGCCCTCCGCGGCGACGCGCCCTACTCGTTCGCCTCGACCGACGCGACGGTTTCGAACACTCAAGCGGTGAACGACTGGGCCGCTGCCGTCGAAGCGCGGCTTCGTCGCGTCGTGTTTGTCGAAGGGCTCCTGCACAACGGTACTGCCGCGGACCTCGAAGAGCTGCTGGCGTTGACGGCCGATGCCCAGTTGTTGATTGCGCGACTCGACGGTGACGAACTGGCCGT
>JBQCJB010000775.1:0-2525 GCA_051953155.1 Aureliella sp.
TTCGCGCGATTCGAGCGATTCGAGCAGTTCCAGCACCGTGCTCATCACGTCGTGGTCGAGCAGTTCTTCGTCGGGCGCTTTCAGCCGTTCGTCCATCACCATTTCGCCCAGCGACCAACCCGCATCGGTCTGATCGCTCTGCGGCGCACTGTTGTAGACTTGAATGGCTTTCTTGATGATCGACAATTTCTTCTTCGGAACGCCCAGCACCCGCGCGATCTCTTCGGCGGTCGGCGTACGGCCGAGCTCTTCATTGAGCCGGGCTGAACCGCGCCGCCACTTGCTCAGCAGCTCGACCATGTAGGCCGGAATGCGGATCGTTTTTGCCGAATTGATCAAGGCTCGCTTGATCGACTGCTTGATCCAGTAGCTGGCATAGGTGCTGAAACGCGTGCCCATCGTCGGATCGAAGCCTTCGACGGCTCGCAACAACCCGAGATTGCCTTCTTCGATCAAATCCTGCAGGCTCAGGCCCTTGCCGACGTAGCCGCGAGCAATGTTTACGACCAGTCGCAGGTTGGCGCGGACCATGCGATCGCGAGCGCGGACATCCCCCTGCTCGATCAACTTGGCCAGCTCTCGCTCTTCCTTGGCCGTCAACAGCGCGGTCTCGTTGATCTCACGCAAATAGGTCTCTAAGGGCGACTGTGCGGTCGTCGTGTCCTTGACTTTGCGGCGGCTGATTCGCAGCTCCTCCTCATGAGCGCTCTCAAAGCCTTCCACTGGTTCGCTTTCTTCAGACATGGAGATTTCCGCTAGCTTAGGGAAACGTGCTTGGTGCCTGCGATCGGGTCAACCGCATGCGCATTTCTTGACAAAGCTAGCTATCGACAAGCGAGTTGGTAAATCTCGAAGGCTCGCCAAAGATTGCGGATTAAATCGGTTGTGCCGTTGACTACCTCAGCAGGTTACCCATGCGCCTGTTTCGGCGGACTGTTGGAGGCACTGGCAGATGTGAATGGCGTCGCGAGCGAAACGCCCGTCGAGCCGCCGCGCGCTTGCGCCCAGGCGGATGCTTTCGGCCGCGTCGTCGATCTCGTTGGCAAAGGCCTCGACTTCATCGGCCGCAGCCAGATCGGGCCGCTCGATCCGCCCGTCTTCGGTCATGATCTTCAGCGGCATGACTTCCAAACCGTCTTTGAGTACGGCCAGTTCGAACTGCAGCGTCGCCTTCTCGAACTGCAGCTCCAACCCGTGAGTAAACGGACGGGCCGTTTGATTGGCAACGCCGCCCGAGAGCGCAACGACGATGCGCGGGTCTTCGAACCGCAGCAGCGAATGGCAGAACTTGACGACGCCATCCTTCATCTCTGCCAGACACATCACCTGCTGCGGCATCCCGTAAGCCAAGCGAACAAAATGCGCATCATGGACCTGCAGGTCGATCAGCGGTCCGCCGACTCGTGCCGAATCGTAGAAATCGGGAATCCAGTCGGGCGGCGAAATGGTCCGCTTGAAGTACCCGCCCAAAGGTTGACCGAATTCCGTGCCTTGCAACGTCTGGTAAACAAACTGGTACTGTCCCATGTAGGGCAAGACTTGCGCAACGAGCACACTGCGTTCAGCGGTCGCGGCTTCTTCGAGGATGCGATCACAGTCGGCCGTATTGAGCGCCAGGGGTTTTTCGCACAGCACGTGCTTGCCAGCGCGCAGGGCGGCGCAAGCGGCCGACACGTGCAGGTGCGGGGGTAGGCAGATGTCGATCATGTCGACCGCGTCGTCGGCCAGCAGGGCCTCCAGCGTTTCGTGGGCCCGCAACTCGCTGACGTCGAACTGTTGGCCAGGCGGGCCAAAGTTGCCTTGAATGCCCCGCCAATCGCCGTTCCGCTTGGCCGCGTCCCTGGAAGCAAACGCGACCAGCGTAGCGAGCTTACTGCGTTGGTAGGCCAGATAATGCATCCAGCCCATGAAACCAATGCCGACCAAACCAACTCGCAACATGAAACCCCCTCGAGATTATTTTTTCCAAGCGCGCCAGCCCTCGTTGCGGCAGCGCTTCGGCCCGCTTCACGAGACCAGTGCCTGCGGCCTCTGGCACCCGCGGAGCGACCGCATGTGAAGTGACAGAATGTAATGCAGCCCGGGGCTCGGAGCAAGCGAACGCCTAACCCTGGAGCCCGCGCGGCGGCTGCCGTGCTGCAGGGATTTTCGCGACCGCTATAATGGTCGCCGACGGACTGGCGCATTTCGAATTCGTGTCGAAACATCTCTGAGGACTGGCCTGATCCATGCCGAGCAGCGATTTCAAGAAAGAGCCCTCAACGGTACGTTTGCGGCGCATCTGGCACGAGAACAAAGGCAATTGGCTGCTGGTGACCGGAGTGGTGGTCAGCCTCCTCGCCTGGTCGATCGGTTACTTCGATCTGATTCCCGAAATCACCGCCATCCGACACACCACCCAGCCGCCGACACTCTTGGCCACCGGACGAACGCTGATCGTGCACATCACCGGCTGTGAATCAGACGAGGGGCAGGTCGTGGCCATGCTCTACGAAGCCGAGCATTTCACCGCCGAATCAGTCGCG
>JBQCJB010000776.1:0-3025 GCA_051953155.1 Aureliella sp.
GATCACAAGAACGCGATGCTGACCTGGATGGCCTATGTGGGCGGTCCGCGCGAAAGCCGGCGCTTGATGGGCGACGTGGCACTCTCTCAAGACGATATCGTCGCCAAGAAGGATTTTCCCGACGGCTGCGTGCCGAGCACCTGGTCGATCGATCTGCACTATCCGAAAAAGGAATTCGCCAAGAAATTCTCCGACAATCCCTTCATATCGATTGCCGAGCACGATCGCCGCGTCGACCGGGCGTACGGATATCCGATTCCCTATCGCTGTTTCTACTCACGCAATATCGAGAACCTGTTCATGGCCGGGCGGTGCATCAGCGTGACACATGAAGCCCTCGGCACGGTTCGCGTGATGAAGACCTGCGGCATGATGGGCGAAGTCGTCGGCAAAGCGGCTGCGATTTGCATCAACTACCAGTGCACGCCGCGCGACGTCTATCAAGAACATTTGCCTGAACTGCTGAACCTGCTCCAACTGCCTGGCAAGGCGCATCGCGATTCGGTCAAGGACCGTATCGTCATACCGGAAGACATTCCCGAGCTGGCTGGCCCGTTGGGTCCGGAGACCGGCCGCAAAGTCTCCGAACTGAAGGGGATCGTCGTCGATGAGACTCAAGCCGAGCTCAAAGGGAAGTGGACGCACGGCGAGGGGCTCAAGGGCTACGTCGGCTGGGGCTACCACTACGCGTCGGCCGATAGTGACGCGCTCGCCGATTTCCGTTTGAGCGTGCCGCGCGACGGGAACTATGCGCTGCGTCTAGCAACCGAGCCTCACGCCAACCGCGGCCCGAACGTAGCCGTCGACATCCTGGTCGATAACCAGGTCAAGCAGCGGGTGAGCGTCGATATGCGTCAGCGCTACGCAGATGGTTTTGCGCCGCTGGCAGATCTTGCGTTAAAGCAAGGGCAGGTCGTCACGGTGCGCGTGCTGACCGAAGGGGCCGGCGGCACCGTTCACGTCGACGCCGCGGCCCTAGTTCCCAAGTAGGACAGCCGTCTCGGCTGTCTCTTAGAATTACTATAACCGTCTCGGCTGCGCGAGTCTTCCGCACCCGCGCACTGTCCCCGGCCGCCCGGCTCGGCGTTCAGATCGGGTCCGCTTCGCCCGCGCCCTCAAGCACCCCTTCGCCGCTGGCTGTGGTTCGGCGGCGGCGGCGTTTGCTCTTGGTGCTGCTCCATTCCTTGGTCAACGTTTCGAAGACCTCGGGCGATTCATAGCGGATAACCGATTTGCCATCGGGCATCGGTCCGATCAGTCCGCGGAACACCGGCAAGCCGCGGAGGGCCAGATCGGTGCTGCAATCGTCGACCCCGATTTGGGTGTGCATTTGCAGCAGCGGTTGGCTATCGGGGAAATCGCGAATGCGGAGTTTGCCGTCACTGCCACGCGTTACGACGCGAAACGTCTCTTTCTTCGACATCAGGAAAAGTCCCCCGAGTAAGTGCGCGCCGCCGGCGCTTCACAACCTCGGTGTCCTTTCCTCGGCCGCATGAACGATCAGTCTGCCAATCCGCCGGCGCCAACATCGCTTCCTTCGATGCCGTCGCGCGCTACGGCGGTGGTCATGGGCTTAGATCGGCCATCTGCGCTTGCCGACTCGGGAAAAACTGCTGGCCGCAGCACCATCGGATCAGGCTGCATATCCGGCGTAGGAAATGCGCCAGCCGGTCGAATTACTGCGGACCGCTCGCCTATAATGGACGCGGAAGCGCGCCCCGGAGCAAGCGCAGACAAACGCAATCATGACCCAGTCGATTTGGCCAGATGCCGACAATACCGCGGAAATACTGCAAGACGTTCGAGACGGCGATAGCCAAGCCGTCGAGCGGCTGCTGAGCCGCCATCGCGAGTCGCTGCACCGGATGATCGAGCTGAGGCTGGACCAGCGGATCAAGCGCCGCGTCGATGTCAGCGACGTGGTGCAGGACGTACTGATCGAAGCCAACCGCCGGTTGAAGGATTATCTCGACAATCCCGCGATGGCCTTTCATCTCTGGATCCGACAAATCGCCAAGGACCGTTTGATCGATGCCCATCGCCGACACCGCGTGTCGGCCAAGCGTTCGATCGATCGCGAGCAAGCCACGCTCGTGCAGGGCACGTTCGACCATTCGTCGCTGGAGATCGTGGCCCAGCTCCGCGACCCAGCGATGACGCCCGCGGCGGCGGCCAGCCAACGAGAGCTGGCCGGGCACGTCGAATCGGTGATCGCGCGGCTGGGCGAGAGCGACCGCGAGATCATCCTGATGCGCCACTACGAACAACTGACCAACGGCGAGATCGCCGCCGCGCTGGGCCTGAGTGAACCGGCGGCCAGCATGCGGTACTTGCGTGCCATCCGACGCCTGCGCGAGTTGCTCGACGAGGACGCGTCGAATTCTTCGGTCTCGCGGGGAGAGTGATTCGTGCCCCCGCCCGCTCGTCCGACTGTCGACCAGCCACCGCTGGCCCCGCGCCCCAGCGCCGACCCTGCGCGGGCCAACCTTTCGAACGTCGACTCGCCAAACGTCGACTCGCAAAACATCGAGACACCGAGCGATGCGGCCGAGGAGCAGCTAGCGGCCATCGTCGCAGCGGAACTGGATAAACTGCAGGGCGGTCAGATTCCCGATCTCGCCGCGCTGATCGCCGACCATCCCCATCTGGCTCAGCAACTGCAGCAGGTTTGGCCCGCCTCGTTGCTGGCCGACATCGCCGGACAATGTGCAGGGGACGTGCTCGACGAGACCAGTTCCCAGCTCGGTGGCCCGCCGGAGTGGCCGCTGTTGGGTGAGGACTCCGCGCCGGACCCAACGCGGCTCGGTCGCATGGGCGACTATGAGATCCTGGAGGAGATCGGTCGTGGCGGAATGGGCGTCGTTTACCGCGCGCGGCAAATCAGCCTCGACCGCCAGGTCGCCATAAAGATGATCCGCCGCGATCGCTTGAGCTCCGAACTGGAACGCCAGCGTTTTCTGGCCGAGGCCCAAGCGACGGCCAGACTCGATCATCCGGGCATCGTCCCGGTCTACGAAGTCGGCGA
>JBQCJB010000777.1:0-9250 GCA_051953155.1 Aureliella sp.
CAGCCAGAAGCCTCGACCGATGCAGCAGCGGCAGCGGAGCCAGCGCCCAAAGGAACCTTCGTCCTGACGGCGATCGCCTCGACGGCCAGCACCATCCCCAATGATCAAATCAATCTCCACCATCTCGAACCGATCGCGCGAGTCACCGCCAGCTCGTGGGAAGAGAAGTACCCGCCCGCCGGATGCCTCGATCCGCGCAACGACAGCGGTTGGTCCCCAGATCTCTCGGCCGACGGCCCTGTGCATTTGACTGTAACATTCCAGGAACCACTGAACGCCCAGCAGACGCCCTTCCTGACGACGCAGCTAAACTTCGGCCACGGCGGCAGCCTAGTCCCGCAGTACTTCGAACTGTTCGTGATCACTGGCCATGACGATGATTCCGACCTGCCCCAAGAGATCATCGCGATCATCCAAATGCCCTCCTCGGAGCGAACCGCCGAGCAGCGTGCGGAGCTTTGGCGTTATTGCGCGGCCCACTCCGACGAGATGAAATCGGTCCGCATTGATCTGGCCAATTTGCAAGAGCGTTTGGCAACTCTGACCGAGCCATTCCCGACGATGATCATGGATGTCGCCGATAAACCCCGCGAGACGTTCGTGCTCAGCCGGGGCGATTATTCGCAGCCCACCGAAACGGTCACGCCCGGAACGATCGCCGCCCTGCCACCGATGCCCGACGGCGCAGAAGCCGATCGCCTCGGACTGGCGGAGTGGATCACGATGCGCTCCAACCCGCTGACGGCCCGGGTGGCTGTGAACCGTTTCTGGAAAATGCTTTTCGGCACTGGCCTGGTCGCGACGGCCGCCGATTTCGGCGCGCAAGGGGAGTGGCCGAGCCATCCCAAGCTGCTCGATTTCCTGGCGGTCGAATTCGTCGAAAGCCGCTGGAACGTGAAGTACTTGATTCAACTGATCGTGACCAGTCAGACCTACCGCCAATCATCGGCAGCGACGCCGCAACTGTTGGAGCTCGATCCGCAGAACCGGTTGCTTGCTCGTGGCCCGCGCTTTCGCTTGCCTGCTGAACTGCTCCGCGACTCGGCGCTGAAGATCAGTGGCTTGTGGGTGCCGCGGATCGGCGGCCCGAGTGTCAATCCTTACACGCCCGGCGACCTGTGGCGCGAAGTCAGTCATTACGGCAGCACGCCTGCGACCGCGCAGACGTTCGTGCAGGACCACGGCGAAAAACTGTACCGCCGCAGTCTGTATACCTACTGGAAACGCACGGCTGCACCGCCGAACATGACCGCCTTCGACGCGCCGAACCGCGAAGTGTGCACGATCAGTCGCGGCGCAACGACCACACCACTGCAAGCGCTCGTGCTGCTGAACGATCCGCAGTTTGTCGAGGCGGCCCGCGGCTTTGCCGAGCGCATCCTGCATCAAGCGGGCGACGACCAGGCGCGCATCCGCTGGGCGTTTCTCGAAGCGGTCTCGCGCGAGCCAACCGAGACGGAGCGCGACGTCGTCGGGGCCACGCTCGAGCGCGAGCGGCAGCGTTACCAACGCGATGCGGCGGCCGCCCGAGCCGCCTTGAGCGTCGGCGAATCGCCGCGCGACCGGCAGCTGCCCGCCGCCGAGCACGCCGCCTGGATGCAAGTCGCGGCGCTGATCCTGAACCTCAGTGAAAGCGTCACCCGCAACTAATTTTCGCGGCGTGCCCCAAACCAAACAGCCCTTTCAGCATCTGGCATTGTCCTTCCATGAAATCAGCAGCAGCCAACTCCGGAACCCCAACCGAACAGTTCTTCTCGGTGGCCCGGCGCAGTTTTCTAAGCGATGTTTCTCGCGGCATCGGCGGCATCGCGCTCGGTGCGCTGCTGCATCCGGAGGCGCTTCGGGCAGTGGAACGTTCGCCGGTTCTCGGCGCGCACGGCTTGCCCCACTTTGCCCCGCGAGCCAAGCGCGTCCTGTGTTTGTTCCAAAGCGGTGGTCTGTCTCATGTCGACTTGTTCGACGACAAACCCATGTTGCACGAGCATGCCGGCAAGGAGATTCCTCCCAGCATCAAGGGGACGCAGCGGCTGACCGGGATGACCAGCGGCCAGAAAGCATACCCAGTCGTCCCGCCGCTCCGCTCCGGGCGGCGCTGCGGCTCGAGTGGCATGTGGATCAGTGATCTGCTGCCGCACACGCAAACGATCGCCGACGACATATGCCTCATCAAGACCTTGCATACCGAGGCTATCAATCACGACCCCGGCATCACCTACATGAACACCGGTAACCAACAGCCCGGTTACGCGAGCATGGGAGCCTGGGTCAGTTACGGGCTGGGAACCGAGAACGAGAACCTGCCGGCTTTCATCACGATGGTTTCGCAGGGCACGGGCAAGAACCCTGGCCAGCCGATCTTCTCGCGGTTGTGGGGCAGCGGGTTCCTCCCCTCCTCGCACCAAGGCGTCGGCCTGCGGCCTGGCCGCAATCCAGTGCTGTACCTCGAGAACCCACCGGGCGTCGATCGCGCCCAACGCCGCGAGCTGCTCGACGATTTGGCCAAGCTCAACCAACTGCAAGCCGAGCAGTCCGGCGATCCCGAGAGCATCGCGCGCATCAAGAGCTACGAGATGGCTTTCCGCATGCAGAGCTCAGTGCCTGAACTGACCGATATCAACAGCGAGTCGACCGAGACGCTCGAGGCATACGGTCCCGACGTCCACAAGCCAGGGAGCTACGCCGCGAACTGTCTGCTTGCCCGCCGGCTACTCGAACGCGACGTTCGCTTCGTGCAGCTGTTCCACCGCGGCTGGGACCAGCACATCGCCATCTCGCGCCAACTGCCCAATCAGTGCCAAGATGTCGACCAGCCGACCGCCGCCCTGGTCAAGGATCTCAAACAGCGCGGTTTGCTCAAGGATACGCTGGTCGTTTTCGCGACCGAGTTTGGGCGGACGGTCTTTAGTCAAGGCAAGTTGGGCGACCCCGGCATGGGCCGCGACCATCACGGTCGCTGTTTCAGCGTGTGGCTCTCTGGCGGCGGCGTGAAGCCCGGACTGGAGTTCGGTTCGACCGACGATTTCTGCTACAACATCGCCGAAAATCCTGTCCATATCCGCGACCTTCACGCTACGATCCTGGACTGCCTTGGGATCGATCACAGCCGCTTCACGCACAAGTTCCGTGGGCTGAATGTCCGCCTGACCGGAGTCGAGGAAGCGCACGTGGTGAAAGACATCCTTCTCTAACGACGAACCTCGCAGTTCGGCCGACCAGTCGAGCGGGCAGAGCCGCCGCTCGCAGAACGCAATTCCGCTGCGATGTCACTCGCGGCCGCGCTTCGCTCCTGGTACGCGCAGCAGCGGCGTATTTTTTTTAGGCAATGATCGGGCCAGTCTGGTCTTCACGTCGGCATAGCGAGCGTCGCCAGCCAGGTTCTTCAGTTCATCCGGGTCGCTGCGGTGATCGTATAGTTCTTCTGCACCGTCGGCATAGCGAATGTATCGCCAGTCGCGATCGACGACCGAGTGATTGTTTTCCAACCAGGTCGATACGACCGCTCGATCGGTGGCAACGGCTGGATCTTGGAACAGTGGCACCAGGCTGACTCCTTCCATTCCAGGGGGCTTCGGGATGTTGGCTACCTCGACTAACGTCGGATAAATGTCCAGCAAGCTGACCGGTTGGTCGCAGACGCCTGCCTCGGGTATCTGCCGGCCGGCAAAAATCAGCGGCGTGCGCGTCGATTCCGCCCACAATGTTCGCTTGGCCCAGTGCTGTTTCTCGCCGAGGTGGAATCCGTGATCGCTCCACAGAACCACGATCGTATTCGCGGCATTCGGTCCGCGGAGCGCTTGCTCGGCGACGACACCGACGCAGTGGTCGACGAAACTGATGCACGCCAGGTATGCGTGCACAAATTGGCGCCACTTGCCTGCCGCGAGGACTTCGGCGTGGGATGGCGCGACCGCTTTCTGCCGGGTAATGTCGCTGGCGGGTATGTCGTCCATGTCCTCAGGCGGAGCCTTGGGCAGCGTGAGCAATTCGGGCGAGTAGCGATCGAACCATTTCTTCGGCACCAGCAGCGGCACATGCGGCCGATGAAAGCCTACGGCCAGGAAGAACGGCTGGGTTTGCTTTTCGGCCAGAAATTCTGCAGCCTGCGTTGCCAGCCGAAAGTCTCCCATTTCCTCGTCGCGCTCAGGAAAGGCGCCGAAGTCCCAAACCTTGACCGGCCAGTTCATGGGCTTCTTCGGTACCGGATTGCCGCCCGCTTTAAGCTCGACGTCTAGCGTCTCGGCCAGCCGTCCCTGAAAGCCCGAATGCAGCAGTTTGCCGCCGCCGACCGTCCGATAGCCATGCCGCTTGAAATGCAAGGGAATCGGGTCGATGTCCGCCAAGGTCGGCGCCTGGTGAAACTCGGCATTGAATTCGTAGCAACCTGTCGTGGCCGCGAGCCTGCTGGAAAAGGTCGACACACGCGAAGCCATGCATACTGGGACCTGGCAATGCGCATTGCGAAAAAGCATGCCGTGACGCGCCAGTCGATCGATGTTCGGTGTCTGGACGTCGGGATTTCCTCCCAGACACCCGACCCAGTCGTTCAAGTCATCGATCGCAAAGAAGACGATGTTGGGCCGGGTCGGCGTTTGCGCCTGCGCCGCCGGCGTCCCGCAGCACAAGAGCAGGGCGGCGAGGGCCACGCCGACGTGCCAGGCGTTGACCGAGGCTGGGCTTGGCCGAGAATATCTTAAGCGGACTATTGCATTCATGATGGACTCGTAGCGTGGTAAACTGAAAAGATCGGACAATAGTCGCCTGGCAACCATCTTGCTCGGCTCCGAGAACCTGCTCCCGCAAAACCCCCGCCCCCCAACCGACGCCTCTCCCACCCAAGCAGCACCCGCGATGATGCGCTTTTCGCAGCACTCACCTTCGGCTCACGGAGCCCTGATTTTTTTGCGGTCGTTAGCCGCGTGGGCAGGAACGCTCTGCCTGCTGTCCGCTTTGCCGGCGATGGCCGGCGAGCCAACGGTGGATTTCGGGCGCGACGTACTGCCCATTCTTTCCGACAATTGTTTCCATTGCCACGGTCCCGATGAAAAATCCCGCGAAGCCGATTTGAGTTTGCACACTTCGGCGGGTGCTCTCGGAGGCGAATCACCTGTGGTCATTCCGGGCGACAGCGCGGCCAGTCTTTTGATCCAGCGGGTCGCTTCCGACGATCCCGACGAAGTCATGCCTCCGCCTGATTCGAAACGCCAGCTGAGCACTGCACAAATCGAGTTGCTTCGCAAATGGGTCGAGCAAGGTGCCAAGTGGGACAAGCATTGGGCCTACCAAAAACCAGTTCGCCCCGAGTTGCCTTCGAACAAGCCAGCGATCGATGCGTTCATCGATCTGCAAATCGAGCAGGTAGGCTTGACCGCGGCCCCGCCGGCAAGCCGCGAGACGCTCATCCGCCGCTTGACACTGGACTTGACCGGATTGCCGCCGACGCTGGAGGAAGTCGATGCGTTTCTCGCGGACCGATCGCCCGATGCGTATGAGCGCGTCGTCGATCGGCTTATTCAATCGCCGCGCTTTGGGGAGCGGATGGCTTGGGACTGGTTGGATGCAGCTCGCTACGCCGACACCAATGGCTTCCAAGGGGATCCGGAACGCACGATGTGGCCGTGGCGCGACTGGGTCGTCCGCGCTTTCAACGACGACATGCCCTACGACCAATTCACCATCGAGCAACTGGCCGGCGATATGCTACCCGAGGCGACGCGCGACCAGCAACTTGCTTCCGGCTTCAATCGCAACAACATGCACAACGGCGAAGGAGGCCGGATCGCGGAAGAAACGCGAGTCGAAAACGTCTTCGACCGCGTCGAAACCACCGCCACGATATGGCTGGGCGCTACGTTTACATGCTGCCGCTGCCACGATCATAAATTCGATCCGTTTACGCTCCGCGACTACTACGGACTTTACGACATCTTCAATCAGATGTCCGAAAACGGGCAGGGCAGAGGAGGCCAAGCTCCTCCCATCCTCAACTACTCGACCGACGAAGAGCAGCGTCGCGTCAAAGAGACGAAAGCCCGGCATGCCGAAGTGGCCCGGCGGGTCGCAGCTTTCGAAGCTGACAAATTCAAGACCAGCCAAAGCGGCGCGGGGCAGGCAAGCGAGGGCTTGCCCGGCAATCTCCAAAAGCCCTTCCTTCAGACCAAGCCGCTCGATCGCCGCTTGCCACCGCTATTGGAAGCCGTCTCTTACTTCGAGTCGGCCGGGGACGACCCCGCCTACGTTGCCGTTCTCAGGGAACTGGTCGAGGCTCTGCGCCAGCGCGATACGGCGGCGGGCGCCGTGACCAAAGTCATGATTATGGACCAGCTGCCTGAACCGCGGACGACATTGATCCTCAGCAAAGGCGCGTACGACAAACCGACCGACACGCAAGTGTTCGGAGCCATGCCGGCCAGCCTGGCAGAGGCGACAAGCGCTTCCAGCCCGGCTTCGGGACGCGCCTCGCGACTCGATCTGGCCAGATGGCTGGTCAACGGCGACAACCCCTTGACCGCGCGCGTAACGGTCAATCGCATTTGGCAAATGTTCTTCGGCACCGGGCTGGTGAAGACGGTCGAAGATTTCGGGGTACAGGGCGAAAAACCTTCGCACGCGGAATTGCTCGACTGGCTAGCGGTTGAACTGATGCATCGCGGCTGGGATATCAAGAGTCTGTGTAGATCGATTGTGACCAGTTCCGCTTACCGGCGATCGTCGCATGTCACGCCCGACCAGCTGGACCGCGATCCCGAGAACCGCTTGCTGGCTCGTGGCCCGCGGTATCGCTTGCCTTCCTGGATGATTCGCGATGTGGCCCTGGCAGCCGGTGGCTTGCTGGTCGACCGGCCAGGTGGTCCCGCGGTCAAGCCCTACCAACCGGAAGGTATTTGGGAGGAGGCGACGTTTGGCAAGAAGACCTACGTCCAGGATCATGGTGCGGCGCTCTACCGCCGTACTCTTTACACGTTCTGGCGGCGCATCGTCGGCCCGACGATGCTGTTCGACAATGCGGCCCGCCAGACCTGTACCGTGAAGAGCGTTCGAACCAATACGCCGTTGCATGCCCTGACGACGTTGAACGAAACGACGTATTTCGAAGCGGCGCGATCCATGGCGGAGCGAGTCCTCAAGGGCTGGCCAGACGATGCGGCTCGGATCGAAACCGCCTTTCGGCTCGCCACGGCGCGCCGCCCCACGTCAGTCGAACGGACCATCTTGCAGCTGCGTCTGGAGGAGCTGAAGGGGCACTATGCAGACCATCCCGACGAGGCGCAGACCTTGCTTTCCGTCGGCGAGTCGAAGCGCGATGCAGCGCTGGACGCGGGTGAGCACGCGGCCTTTACCGGACTGTGCTCACTGCTGCTGAATCTCGATGAAGCGATCTCGAAAGAATAGGCGTGACGATGAAGCGACCGTTGACGACGACACTTGCTGACCGACGCAGCCTCACGCGCCGTAGCTTGTTTCATAACGGTGCCGTTGGCCTGGGGGCGGCCGCCTTGGCGGTCCTCTTTGGCAGGGACGGGGCCGCGACCGAGGTGACCGGTGCGCTCCACCGCAGCGGCGGACTGAACGGGATACCCCATTTCGCGCCTAAGGCCAAACGCGTCATTTACCTGCTGCAAAACGGTGCGCCTTCCCACGTCGATCTGTTCGACTACAAACCGAAGCTGAAAGAGTTGCACGGACAGCAGATTCCTGATGAGGTCGTCGGCGGCAAGCGTTTCAGCACGATGACCGGTAACCAGACCGCTCGTCCCGTGCTCAGCGAGATCACCCGCTTTGCGCAGCACGGTGAAAGCGGCGCTTGGGTTAGCGACTTCTTGCCCCACACCGCCTCGGTCGCTGACGACCTGTGTTTCGTCAAATCGATGCACACCGAAGCGGTCAATCATGCGCCGGCCATCACCTTCTTCCTGACCGGATCGGAGATGGCAGGTCGCCCGACGATGGGTGCCTGGCTGACCTACGGTTTGGGCACGGAGACCGAGGAGTTGCCGTCTTTCGTCGTCATGACGTCGCGTGACAAAGAGGCCAGCTGCGGACAGATCTTTTACGACTACTACTGGGGCAGCGGGTTTTTGCCGTCGAATTTTCAAGGCGTGAAATTTCGCGGCAGCGGCGAACCGGTTCTGTACCTTTCCAATCCCGATGGTGTCAGCCGCCAAGTCCGCCGAGGACTCCTGGACGATCTTGCCCAGTTAAACCAACTGCGTCTTGGCCAAGTCGGCGATCCCGAAATCGCGACCCGCATCACGCAGTACGAGATGGCTTATCGCATGCAGATGAGCGTGCCTCAGCTGACGGATTTTTCGGACGAGTCCGCGAAGACGCTGGAGATGTACGGGCCGGATGTGCTGCGCCAGGGGAGCTACGCATACAACTGCCTGATGGCCCGCCGGCTGGCCGAGCGCGGAGTGCGATTCATCCAGCTAATGCACGCCGGCTGGGACCAGCACCGCAACTTGAACACGCAGCTGAAGATCCAGTGCACCGACACCGACGCCCCGAGCGCCGCCTTGGTTCGCGACTTGAAGCGTCGCGGACTGCTGGAAGATACGCTGGTGATCTGGGGCGGCGAGTTCGGACGGACGCCGTTCCTGCAGGGCAAGATCGAAGACACGAAACAATGGGGACGCGACCACCATCCGTACGCATTCACGATTTGGATGGCTGGCGGCGGCATCAAGCCCGGCATCAGCTACGGGGCTTCCGATGAGTTCGGATTCAACGCGGTCGAAAATCGCGTCCACGTCCACGATTTCCAGGCGACCGTGCTCCATCTGCTCGGCATCGATCACCAGCGGCTGACGTACAAATTCCAAGGGCGTCATTACCGACTGACCGACGTCCACGGTAACGTCGTCACCCCCCTGCTCGCGTAAGGTCCGCGTTTTCGCTCCCCCAAAACCGTCTCCCCCTCGCCCCGCTTCGGCTTAAGCGAATGCGCCAAACCCAAACCCGTCTCCCCCTCGCCCCGCTTAAGCTCAAGCGAACACACCAGGATGAACTCGTCTCCCCCTCGCCCCGCTTCGGCTCGTTGTACCACACAAGTCATTCGATCAAAATTTTTTTCGCACCTGGTCCAAAAGTCAGCCACGCGTTGGACAGGTCATAGCACCGCTGTAAACCGATCCACAATGTTTGGGGACCTGGCTCTTGTTTCGGGCGATCCATGAATCCGCCTAGACGGGCGATGGCTCGCACCACTTCGTTGAGGCTCGGGCGGCGGTGGGTAGGAATCGGCTTGCCTAGA
>JBQCJB010000778.1:0-2762 GCA_051953155.1 Aureliella sp.
GGCACCAGCCACTTCCTGGGCCAGAACTTTTCCAAGGCTCAAGAGATCAAGTTCCAGGACCAGAACGGACAGATGGCCTATGCCTGGACCACGTCTTGGGGCGTGAGCACGCGTTTGGTCGGAGCGCTGATCATGACGCACGCCGATGACGACGGGTTGGTGCTGCCGCCCCGATTGGCGCCGGCCCACGTGGTCATACTGCCGATCTATCGCGACGATGCCCAGCGCAGCGAGGTCTTGGCCTACTGCCGAACGCTGCAGCAGGAACTGGCCAGCCAAGCCTACGGCGACCGGACGATCGAGGTGAATATCGACGACCGCGATTTGCGCGGCGGCGAAAAGAAGTGGTACCACGTCAAGCGCGGCGTGCCGCTCCGCGTCGAGGTCGGCCCGAAGGACATCGCCAAAGACGCCGTGTTTGTCGCCCGCCGCGATACGGGCGAGCAAACCAGTCTGCCGCGAGCCGAGTTCGTGGCGACCGCTTCCGCGATGCTCGATTCGATTCAGAAAAACCTCTTCGAGCGGGCGGCCAAGATGCGCGCCGAGCACACGCGGAACATCGACTCGGTCGACGAATTCCGCGAGTACTTTACCCCCAAGAACGCGGACCAGCCCGAAATCCACGGCGGCTTTGCTATGTGCCATTTCGCTTCCGAAGCGGCGGTGGCGGACCTGCTCAATGAACTCAAAGTCACCATCCGCTGTATTCCTTTAGAAGGCCCGGACGAACCCGGCCGCTGCTTCGTCACCGGCCAACCCAGCCAGCGGCGAGCCATATTCGCCAAGGCCTATTAAGTAGCCCTGTGGGTCAACCGCGTTTCCATCCGCCGACCGTGCTCATCGCGGCGATCTTCAGCCGGCACGACAGCGCGCTCGACTGGGCGCTGGAGCGCATCGCCGACCGGTGGGGAACGCTGCTGGCCGTAAGCCCGCGCTTCGAACACAACGAAACCGCGTACTACACGCAGGCGATGGGTGAGGGACTTCGCAAGCAACTGCTCGCGGTCGAGGGCGACTTCGATCCGGCGGAACTGGCCGATATTAAACTGGCCAGCAACCGCTGGGAGGCCGAGATCGCTGCCTCGGGCCAGTACGGGGAACCGCGGCCGCTGAACATCGACCCTGGATATCTGACGCCGATGAAGGTCGTATTGGCCAGCACCAAAGATCGCGCGCACCGAATTTATCTTCGCCACGGCATCTATGCCGAAGAGTGTTTGTTTTATCATCAACGCAACTGGCAAGGGCGTCCGTGGACGTATCCCGATTATTTGCGGAGCGACTACCACGCCTTCTTCCATCGCGTCCGACAGCATCTCGACAAACGATTGCATGAACTGAAAGAGAATCCGTGATGGCGGCCGCGTCATTGCTCCTGTTCCTGGTCGTGACTCTCGCGCCGAGTTTCCTGATCAGCGTGCTGGCCGTCGGGTTGGTGCGCCGCGCCGCCCAGCGGTTGGGATTGCTGGACAAGCCCGGTGCGCGAAAGGTGCACACGACGCCGGTGCCGTTGGGCGGAGGACTGGGCATTTGGGCCGGAGTCGTCGGCACGTTTGCGGCGGGCTCGATCGGCGTCCTCTTGCTCAGCCGCTGGCCTGAAGCAGCCCACGCGCTGCCTGCAGAACTGACGCGTCATCTGGACGGTTTGCTCGCCCGGCTCGGGCAGATGTGGGCAATCATCGCTGGCGGTACGGTGCTGATGCTTTTGGGTCTGGCGGACGATCGTCGCGGTCTGCCCTGGCAATTGCGGATCGCGGTCGAATTCGCCGTGGCTGCGTTCTGCGTCTATTTTCAGAATCTGCAGTTCACCGCCTTTGTCGATTTGCCGTGGCTGACCAGCGGGCTGTCGGTGCTGTGGATCGTTGCCCTGATCAATTCATTCAACATGCTGGACAACATGGACGGTCTGAGCGGCGGTGTGGCCGCAATTGCCGCCAGCATGCTGGCGATCATGTTGCTGACGCACACCGACACGCCCTCGCAGCAGCCGCAGATTTTCGTGGCCGCGATGTTGCTGGTGCTGGTTGGAGCGCTGCTCGGGTTTTTAAAACACAACTGGCCGCCAGCCAAAATATTCATGGGCGATGCGGGCAGTTACCTGGTGGGTTACTGGATCGCGATCGCAACTCTGTTGGCGACCTACGCCGGCGCGCAAGGGACGCGGCCGCACGCGATTCTGGCGCCGCTGTGCGTGCTGGCGGTGCCGCT
Source organism: Aureliella sp. (assembly GCA_051953155.1). GTDB lineage: Bacteria > Planctomycetota > Planctomycetia > Pirellulales > Pirellulaceae > Aureliella. The sequence goes on from JBQCJB010000778.1 coordinate 2,209, forward strand.
GTACGACATGCTCAGCGTCATCGTCATCCGCCTTCGCGAAGGGCGCAGCCCGTTTGAAGGCGACAAGCGGCACTTTTCGCATCGCCTGGTCGATCTGGGCATGAGCAAGAAGCAAGCCGTGTTGACGATCTATCTGGCCACCGCCACCTGCTCGCTGGGCGCACTGCTCTTGCCGCGCATCGATGCGGTCGGCGCCGCGATCGTCGTCTTGAGTACGGCCTGCGTTCTGGCACTGGTCGGCATCCTCGAATCGACGGGGCAGAAATCGCAAGGACCCGAACAACCGTGAATCGTCACAGGCCCAGCCGCCCGCACCCGATCCGCCGAGACCAACGCCTGGCCCTGGCAACCGCTGGACTGGTCGGTGCGACGCTGGCCTCGAGCGTCTTGGTAACCGCCGACGCAGCCAGCGTCTTCGGCGGCGAAAGTTTGCCGCAAGTCCTGCTGATGCTGCTGACGGGCGTCGTCGCCAGTTTCAGTTCCCTGCCCGTGACGCCGTTCGCTCCTGCCGTTTCCTCGCAGCCTGCCGGCCGTCGGCGCTGGTCGATCGGCGC
>JBQCJB010000779.1:0-2785 GCA_051953155.1 Aureliella sp.
GGATTGCGGCCACGTCGGCTCGCACGCCAGAGACCATTTCATTCATTCGCATTTCGATTGGCTGAGAGAAAGCCAATCGTGGACCCGGCAAGTCGCGAAGTTCGCGCTCGACAAGCTTGGTCAATTCTGCTTGCGATCCAGCTCGCTGCCAGTGGTCGCGCGGCCGCAGGGTAATGAATAGATCGGTCAGCTCGGTCCCCATCGGATCGGTCGCCACCTCGGCGGTGCCAACGCGGCTCCAAACGTGCGCAATCTCATCGGGGAATTTTTCCAGCAGTACCTTTTCCATCTGCGTGTTGTAGCGAATCGTCTCTTCGAGATTGGTGCCGGCCAGGCGAACCACATTCAGCGTTATGGCTCCTTCGGAAAGTCTCGGCACGAATTCGCTGCCAAGGTTCGGCGCGATCAAGCCAAAGACGCTGACCAAAAGCAGCAGTGCAAAGCCGATCACGGCTGCCTTGTGATGCATCGTGAAACGCAGCACCGGCGCGTATAAACGCTTGAGAATGCGGACTAGCAACGGTTCGGTCTCGCGCATGCGAGTCGGCAGCATGAAACTTGCCAGTACCGGCATTAGAGTCAGCGACAGAACCATAGAGCCAGCCAAAGCCATGATGACCGTAAGCGCCATCGGGCGAAACAGTTTACCTTCGACTCCCTCGAGAGTGAGAATCGGCAAGTAGACGATCATGATGATCAGCTCGCCAAACATGGTCGGCTTGCGAACCTCCAGTGCGGCGTCGCGAATTACTTGCAATCGACTGCGACCGTTCAGGCCGTGCGAGAGATGGCGTACGCAGTTCTCAACCATGACGACCGAGCTGTCGACCACCAGGCCGAAGTCGATCGCACCAAGGCTGAGCAGGCTCGCCGCGATCCCAAACTTGAGCATGCCCGAGAATGCAAAGAGCATCGACAGCGGAATCGCCAGGGCGACGATCAGGCCGGCTCGCAAGTTGCCCAGGAACACAAACAAGACGGCGATCACCAGCAAACCGCCTTCAAACAAGTTCTTCTGGACGGTGTGAATTACGTGGTCAACTAGTTCGGTGCGATCATAGACGCTCGTCAGCGCAACGCCGGCCGGCAAAGTGGAACGGATTTGGTCGATCTTCTCTTTCAGTGCCCAAGTCACTTCGTGGCTGTTTTCGCCCATAAGCATGAAGCCGAGGCCCAACACCGCTTCGCCGCGTCCATCAGCGGTAACGGTACCTCGACGGATCTCGTGACCGATTTGAACATCGGCTACATCGCGAACTCGAATCGGCACTCCATCTTCAGCCGTGATAACGATCTGCTCGATCTGCTCGAGATTGACCGTGCGGCCGACGCCGTGGACCAACAGCAATTCACTGCCATCGTTGATCGTGCCGCCGCCGACATTCTGGTTATTAGCAGCAATCGCGCCAGCAACTTGTTCGTAGGTCAGCGAGTGTTTGATCAGCCGGTCGGGATCCAGACGAACCTGATACTGCTTTTCATAGCCGCCCCAGCTGTTGACTTCAGCGACGCCCGGAACCGAGCGGAGTTGCGGTTTGACAACCCAGTCATGAATCGTACGCAGTTCCGTCAGTCTTGCCGTGCGCTCCGCTTCATTGACATTCGAAAAGTCGACGCCTTCATAGGACAAGACATAATGAAACACTTCACCCAGGCCGGTTGAAACGGGTCCCATCTGCGGACGTTCGATTCCGGCAGGCAACTCCACCGTGGCCAGGCGTTCGTTGATTAATTGGCGGGCAAAGTAGATGTCGACTCCGTCTTCAAACAGCACGGTCACTTGTGACAAACCGAACTTCGAAATCGAACGCATCACTTGCAGTCCCGACAAGCCGCTGATGGCTTGCTCAACGGGAAAGGTGATTTGACGTTCAATTTCCCCGGACGATAGCGACGGCGCAGTCGTGTTGATCTGCACTTGGACCGGCGTCGTATCCGGGAACGCATCGATATCGAGTTGCTCGAGCGAAAACGCGCCGACAACGGCGAACACCAGCGTGCCGAAAATCACTGCCAGGCGGTGGCGTAGCGAGAAATCGATGATCCAGTTGAGCATGTCGGAGTTCCTATTCGACCTCGCAGCAGCCTGCGCCCAGTCCATTCTTTAGCAGTTGCGCTCGCAGCACGTCGCTGCCGCTCGTAGCGATGACTTCGCCGGGCAGCAAGCCCGCGATCACTTCCGTCATTCCGTTCTGCGAAGCACCCAAACGCACGCTGCGCACGTGGAACACTTTGGGACTGTCCTTTTCGAAGTACCGTCGGTCCCGCACGAACACGATCTGGCAGCAGCCTTCCCAGTGCGTGGCATGATTGGGGATAAGCACTGCACTTGCTTCATCGCGCAGCACGATCTTACCGGCGCCGAATGTTTGGTCGCGCAGTGTGCTATCGCCATTTGCTAGTGTCGCGCGGGCCACGACCATGCGCGTATGCGGGTCTGCCGTCGTGCTGATCCAGTCGAGATGTCCCTCGATCGTGCGGCGACTGCCATCGGCAGTGAACTGAACCAGTTGGCCGATTGCGATATGGTCGAGGCTTTCCAGGGGCACATTGAGCTGCAACCACATGTTCCGCGTATCGGCGATTTCGAAAAGCACACGCGTCGGATCGACCACCTCGCCGAGCGACGCGTCGCGGCGCACCACCACGCCGTCGATCGGAGCGACGATGGGCAACAGATTCGCAGTCGCCGCCGATTCGTCCAGCCGTGCGCCAATCTCTGGCGGGATTCCTAGGATACGAAGCGCTTGAAGAGCTGCCGTTTCATCCAAGCTGCGAAGCTCCT
>JBQCJB010000780.1:0-3250 GCA_051953155.1 Aureliella sp.
ATCGGCTCGCCGCCGATCGGACGGGGCGCCAGCCGCTTGCCGGTACGCGGATGCGAAACCTCGCCGGAGGGTTTGACCATCACGATCGTCTCGCGGCCGAACAGTCCAAATTCTTCGCTGTTCTTCGATCCCACTCGCGAGAAGAACGCGGCCATGCTGTAGTAATCGGATTGGCTGATGCTCTCGAAGGGATGCTGGTGGCATTTGGCGCATTCCAGCCGCAGCCCCATGAACAGCTGCGAAGTCGCTTCGGTTAGCGCCGAAGAGTCGCCATGGACCCGGAAAAAGTTGGCTGGACCGTTGGAATAGATCGAGCCTTTGGCCGTGACCAGTTCCTTGACGAAGTCGTCGAAGGGCTTGTTCTGGCGAAAGGCGTCGCGTATCCAGTTGTGCATCGCCCACATCCCCTGCTCGCCCAACGAATTGCTGTTGTTGCGAATCAGGTCCGACCAGCGCAGAGTCCAAAAGGCGGAGTAGCGGTCGTTATAAATATCCAAGCTCGGATCGCCGGTCAGGCCCAGCAGACGATCGATCAACTGCGCGCGCTTGTTCGGGTCGCTCGACTCGATGAACTCCGTCACCACCTCGGGTTCGGGCAACGAACCGATCGCATCCAGAAATGCGCGGCGGACGAATGTCGCATCATCACACATCGGCGAAGGTTGCAAACCGAGATCCGCAAACTTGTCGGCTGCCAGCCGATCAACGGTGTTGTCGCTGGTCTTCCACTGCGCCAGGTCGGCGTGATCGGAGAATGGGACGACGAACGTGCTGGTGGCGACTTGTCCTTCATAGCGGATCATGATCGCCGACTGCCCTTCGCCGTAGGTCGTCGCCAAGCCACCTCGGGTGACATTGACGACACCCGTATCGATCGCATCGTAAATCGCCATCGCGGTGACATCCCGCAGCGTGCCATCGGCGTATTGGGCGACGACGCGCAGCTGCTGGGGCGAGCCGACTCGAGCAACGCGTTTCTGTGGAAACACTTCCAGCCGCTGGACGTCGTACGTAGCTTCCGTGGACTTCGGGCTGCCGCTGGCGATCCAGCGGCCAATGAGTTGGGCTTCGAGCGAACCCTGTTCCAGCCGCAGCCCGCCGCCGTGCGGTACAGCCATCGTCGGCTTGGTCAGCAGTAAGCTCGCATCGGGACGCGCCGGACTGATGCGCCGCCCCCGCGCCCCCAGAGCGATTTGCTCGTAGTCCGCGTCAGGATCGTAGCCGAATACTGACAGCTTGAAGCCCCCTTTGCCATGCTGGGCTGCATGGCACGCGCCGGCCGCGCAGCCAGCTTTGCTCAGTACCGGCCGCACATCCTTGAGGAAGTCGACCTGCTGCTCGGCGTCGCAACCGCGGACCTGCACCGGAATCGTCCGCTGCAAACCTCCGACGGCCACCCTCAGCTCTCCCTCGCCGCCCGCCGTTGCCGTTACTTGCCCGTTGGCATCGATCCGCACAAGGTCAGGCGGTGAGCAGCTATAGATGGCTTCGCCGGTCAAGTCGTCGCAATATGGGTCGACCGTTCCGGCGGTCGTCGTGCGGCTGATCACGAGTTGAACGCGATCGAAGAGTCCGTCGAGCTCGACTCGGCCTGGCGAGACGGCAAACGAGTGCTCCGGTTCGCCCGAGCGGCACGGAGTAAAAGCAGCCAGCGCAGCCAAGCTCGCCAGCAGCGCAGCAGACACGATCATTCGCATGACGGCAAAGCTCCGCAAGGAATCTCGTCGGTGGGTGGGGCGGAAGGACGAAGGCGGGAGGAACGAAGAACGCAGAACCAGCGGCGGGAAACGTTTTTTGGAAAACCGAAGTGGTTGGGAAAATCGAGGTGGGACGCTCAGTAGTGTACCGCGCCGCCACCGAATTCCAAATACACGCGGTTGTGCGTCGGGGAAAGCCGTGACGGAAAGCCGTGACAGAAAGCCGTGTCAGAAAGCCGTGTCAGAAAGCCGAGACAGAAAGCCGAGACAAAAAGCCGAGACAGAAAGCCGAGACAGCCGGGACGGCTGTCCTACTTTGATTGCTTTGGGGCGGGGCATTTGCTAATCTACGGTCATCCCTCCGAAATAAAACCCTCCGCGATCTCGCAAAACTCCGCGCAAACGTAGCCACTGTGCGCTGTGCCGACACGACGGCGGCGCGATTCCCGCCTTTCCGATCGACGCCTGGATTAGGAAACCTCTGCGATGTTTTCATGCTCGCCTCTGGCCTCTCGTACGTGTGAAGGTATCTCGCGCCGCCATGCCCTGCAGTTGGGGACGCTCGCCGGTTTGGGAATTTCGCTTCCCATGCTGCTCAGGAGTCGGCAACTTCAGGCTGCCGATGGCCGAACCAACCAGGATGTCAACTGCATCCTGATCTGGACCCAAGGGGGCACCAGTCATCACGACACTTTCGATCCCAAGCCCCAAGCGCCGATCAGTGTGCGCGGCGAATTCCGATCGATCCCGACGGCGACCGCGGGTATTCAGTTCACCGAAGTCGTTCCGCGGATGGCCAAGGAGCAAAAGAGGTTCGCCCTGCTGCGCGGTTGGAATCCGCAAAACGGCAGCCACGGCACGGCGGATCAATGGGTCATGTCGGGCCGCAAGGTCAATCAGGCCGTCGCGTATCCGTGCTACGGCTCGGTCGTCAGTTACAGCAAAGGTTTCAAGACGGCCATGCCGCCGTTTGTCCAATTGGGCTCGAGCATCGATAAACGCTTCGGCGGCGGTTCAGCCGGCATCCTGGGATTGGAGCACAGCGCTTTTGAAATGCTGGCCGATCCCAATGCTGAGAAATTCAACGTCCGCGACATTACTCCTCCCGCGGGATTGACCAGCGATCGGGTCGAACATCGTCGAGCTATCCTCGCGCGGATCGACAAGCTCCAACGCCAAGCCGATCTGCAGCCGGCGGCATTCGAGTCGTTGGACGAACATTACAAAACGGCCTTCAACATGATCACTTCGCCGGAGACGAAAAAGGCCTTCGCAATCGATCAAGAAGATGCCAAGCTGCGCGATGCGTATGGCCGGACCAAGTTCGGTCAAAGCTGCCTGCTGGCTCGCCGCTTGATCGAATCGGGCGTGCGGTTCGTGACGGTCACCGATGGCGGCTGGGACACTCATCAAAACAATTTCAAGTCGCTCAAGGACACTCGCTTGCCGCCGGTCGATCAAGCTTTGCCGCAGTTGCTGATCGACCTGGAAGAGCGCGGCCTGCTCGACAATACACTGGTGTGCTGGCTGACCGACTTCGGCCGCACGCCGAC
>JBQCJB010000781.1:0-2994 GCA_051953155.1 Aureliella sp.
GCCGTAGGTCGCTTTCATGACGAAGTTCAGCGAGACATTGGCCATGACGACGATCTGCTGCCGCTCGACCGGCGGCGCGGTGGGAGCTGCCTTGAGCACCAATTTGCCGGCGGTGGCTCCGCCGGTCAGCAGCGTATTGCTCTGCGGCGCGTCGATCGTCACGCCTTCGGGCAGCGAGCTGCCGTAGATCGTGTTCAAATGCGAGTAGGTCGCCTCGAGCGTCACGTTCTTGTCGAAGCCTTCAGCCCGCTCGAGTTGCACATCGATCGTGGCTGAGCCGCCCGGAGAGAGTTTGATCTCGCGCGCGCTGACGGTCAGGCCGCGAATGTCGCCAGGCGCAGTCACGGCCAGGACATGCGACTCGACCGGCCAATGGCCTCGGCCGCCACCGGGTTGGTAGATCTCTTGATAGACCGCAGCCGTCGCGGTCAAACGATCGGCCGGCGCTGCGGTGTCGCCCGCAGCGGATGTGGGTTGTGCCTCTGCCGGTTGACCATGGGCCTGGCCGTCGACCGCCCAGCCGCTGATCGTGATCGGGGCAACTGAAGGCTTGGCGTCGGCAGCCGCTTCAAGCACGATGCAGCCATCCTGAGCTTTGCCACCGAGGATGCGGCCGCAGTGAGCCGTGATTCCCGCAGGCAAGTCGGACACCGCCAGTTGGATCTCGCCGTCGAATCCGTTCTTCTTCTCCGCTCGCACGTAAACCACTCCCGTGGTGCCCGGAGCGATCGGCGTTTTGTCGGTGTCGGCGAAGAGCGAAAAGTAAGGCTTGCTCGGCGTCGCCTCGATGAAATATACGCAGTCCGCTCCTCCGCGCAGGTGCAGGTCGCGAATCTCGATGACGTAGTTGCCATCGGCAGGCACGGTCCAATTCTCGATCCAAGAGTCGGCATGGCTGCGTTTGCCGATCCGCATGTCATCGCTCAGCTGCAGTTGGCTCCCCTTCTCGTCCAGAATGCGCAAGTGCGAGTCGAGTGCGGAGCCCGCTCGGCGCGCGAAGACTTCGAACGAGTATCGCTCGCCTTTCTTGGCTTCGAAGCGGTAGCAATCGACATCTCCTTCGCGCTCGGATCGACCATTGATCCCGCACGGCAGATTCACACGTTGCGCGTCGGCCGGCGTGTCGTTGCCCGCTTCTGCTTCCAGGACGATTGCTGCCTGCGTCACGACCAGCGGCTGTGGATGGATTTGACCTTCACCGACCGGCAAGGCAAACGTCTGCAGCCCGAAACCACTGGCCTTGGCAAGGTCGACGCTGACCGTGGAACTGGTCGTCGAGTTGCCGTTGCGCGCACTTTGATCGGGCCCACTGCCGAGCCCACTGCCGAGCAACTCGACCTTCGCCGGGCTGCCGGCGGCAAGGCCGAGCGGGTAGACGCTGGTCACCAGGGGCCGCTGGTTGACTTCGATGCTGTATTCCCAATAAGCGTTGCCCTGATAGCGCACATCGCGAATCTCCAGCCAGTAATCGCCGGCCCGGGCAAATGTATGATCGATCAGCGGATCACCGCTGAAGCGGTTGTCCGAAGAAGCGATGACGGAGCCGTTGGAATCGCGAATCGTCAGGATCGGATCGGCATGCTGCTGCAGATCGTGCACGCGGTTTTGAAGCCGCATGCACATGACGTGAAACCGCAACCGGGTGCCCGCGTCGGCGTGGAAGCGAAAGCTGTCCACGTCTTCGGCCTTTTCGATGCGGCCGCACAGGGTCAGCGGATGTTCGAAGGGCTGGGCCGACTCGCGTTTGTCGTTGTCTTCCTTTTCATAGATCACTGCGTCCGAGACCACGACCAACTGGCCGACGGTGCTAACGCCGTGAGGAGTGGCGATCCGAACGTCGCGCACGCCAGGCAGCGCATCGGCATCGACGCGGAACTCGACGTTCAACGACTCGACACTACGGGCGCTCCCCTGGGCGCCTGGTTTCGGGGCGTCTTTGGCTGGCACGACTGTCCCGTGAACTCCGGTGCCTGAGACCAGAACCTGATAGGCCCCTACCAGCGTGTAACGCGACTTGATCGTGTGTTGGGACGTGGCCCCGCGCTGTGCCGCCACGGGCGAGATGCTCATCAGCATAGGGTACGCAGTCTGCGCCGAAACCGACGCCGAGAAACACCCTAGGGCTACAGCCAGGCCGGTCATTAAGGAGCGAGCGAGCATCATCGTTTCCGTCCAGTCGTGTGCGATCAACGTACGAAGAGGAATTGTTTGGAGTTGATCAACGCCCATAGCAGGTCGTGATAGCAATCTTGCGGAGACTTCGATTCGTGCAGTATCTCGCGGCTGGCGTCGACTTCTGCTGGCGACGGCAATCGGCACAGCGTCACCAGGTAAAGTTCGCGGACGATTTCGTCGTGCGGTTTCTTGGCTGCAAGCAGTTTGGCGATCCGGCCATCCTTGGCGGCGATTTTGGCAGTCAGTGGTTCACCGTTGAGCGTATGCAGGGCTTGCGCGAGGTTGGCGTCCGGTGAACGCTCGCACTGGCAAACGCTGGCTCGCCGAGGTTTGGCAAACGTATTTAAAAAGAAGTCGGGGTACTCCGCGTCAGGCAACTCGATCGCCAAAGTGCCCAGTGGTAAATTCTTGAACTTGGTCGGCACGCCGGTCGCGTGATCGATCGCGTCCAGCAGCGGTTCCGCGGCCAGACGTTTAACATTGAAGTGGCTGTAGAAACGATAGTCCGACGCGTTCTCGGGCGTCGGCTGAGAACTCAGGCCATAGAGCCGCGAACTCATGATCGCGCGCATGAGGTGCTTTAGATCAAAGTCGTGCTCGACAAAGTCCCGAGTCAGCGCATCGATCAAGGCTTCGTTGCTGGCCGGGTTGGTACTCCGCATGTCGTCGACCGGTTCGACCAGGCCGTGGCCAAGCAGGAATCCGACGTACCGATTGACGACCGAGCGGGCAAAGTACGGATTCTCCGGACTGGTGAGCCACTGGGCGAAGGGAATGCGGCGGTCGAGCGGGTCATCGATCGGCTCGCCGCCGAGCGGA
>JBQCJB010000782.1:0-2323 GCA_051953155.1 Aureliella sp.
GGATCGTATTTGTGGTTATGGCACTGCGCGCAGCCGACGGTCAGTCCCATCCAGACGGCTCCGGTCGTGTTCACACGATCGACTACGGCTTCGTTGCGGAACTGCTCCGGGTCCGTTCCACCTTCCTGATTGACCAGCGTGTTGCGGTGGAAACCGGTGGCCACCAGTTGTTCGGTCGTCGGATTGTCCAGCAGATCGCCAGCCAGTTGTTCCACGCTGAAGCGATCGAAGGGCATGTCTTCGTTAATCGCTCGAATGACCCAGTCGCGGTAGGGCCAGATGGATCGATCGGAATCGACTGTGTAGCCGTTGGTGTCCGCATAGCGAGCCTGATCGAGCCAGTGGCGGCCCCAGCGCTCGCCGTAATGCGGACTGGCCAGTAGGCGATCGATGCGGCGCTCGAGCGCATCGGGACGCTCGTCTTGGGCAAAACTGTGTACCTGCTCAGGAGTCGGCGGCAGACCTAGCAGATCGAGGCTTAAGCGCCGCAGCAAGGTGGTGCGGGCGGCCTCTGGCGATGGCGCAAGTCGGTGCTTGTCGAGCTCGGCCAGTACGTAACTGTCGATCGGCGAGCGAGCCCATTCCGGGCGGCTGAGCTGGCCGGGCGGGCGACGGCGCAGCGGCTGGAAGGCCCAGTGCGCCTCGTAAACAGCCCCCTGCTCGATCCACTTGCGCAGCAGTTCGATTTGCCGGGCAGTTAGTTGGAATTCCGAATCCGGCGGCGGCATCTGCTCGCCCGGGTCGGTCGACTCGATGCGCTCCATGGCCACGCTTTTATCCGGGCGGCCGGGGACAATTGCGTGACCACCGCTGCTGACCTCGGCAGTCGCACCGGCGAACGTATCGAGCCGCAGATCGGCTTCGCGATGCGCATCGTCGGGACCATGGCAGCGCAGGCAGTTGTTCGAGAGGATCGGACGAATGTCGCGGTTGAAGTCGACTGCATCGCTTGGAATCCCGCGAGCCGAGGCTGCGTCCTTGGCAGGTTCATCAGCCGCTGAAGTACACGCGATCCAGCTAAGGAGGGCGAGAACCGCGCAACCGCCAGCCAGCCGTGCGCGTCTGAGGACTGGCATCTGCCCGGCGAGCGCGCGGAAGAGCTGCCCAGGGCGTCGAAGCAGGCATCGATGCGGGAGGCGAGCCGCCGGGAGAGGATGCGATTGGCGCATTGGTATCGTCGTAGAGAGGAGGGAAACGAGGTCGTTGTTTCGCGCTGGGTGGGAGGGCGGTCCGGCCGAGCCCATTGTACCTCTCTATCCCCTCTAAGGCGAGTCGCCCACAGTGGCTCGCCCCCCACGGATTACCAAGGCCTGCGTTCCTGTGTGACGGGTTCCGGAGGCCAACATTGGTCTTGGTCCGACGCGCGAAAATCGCTATCGTTCGACCGCGAAATAGTCTGTAGCGAGATACCGAACCGGGGAGATCGATGATGGTAAGGCGTGTTTCGGGCGTTTTCCTGGCGACCTGCATGGCAGCGGCCTGCCTGGCAGTAGCCAGCGGTTGTCAGTCGTGGTCGCAGATGGGCCAGGGAATTCCAAGCGGCTCGCGCGTGCCTCCGCCTGGTACCGGCACGTACCAGGTTCCATCGAGCTACTACAACAACACCTCGGGAGCCAAGGCCGGCACGGCCAGCACTTCGCAGGCTCCCGCTCCAGGCGGCGCGGGCTCCAGCAGCGTCCGCACGGCTTCGGCTGATAACGCAGCGGGCAGCGGCGGCGTGACGACGGCTAACTGGCAAGTGCCTACCGTCGATCAGATGCGCACCGGAATCAACAATACCGCCGCCGCAGCTTTGCAGAACGCCAGCAACCGAGCCAACCAGGCTGTCCAGTCGGGGACTTCTCGAGCCGCCGCTGCGGTCGAACGCGTCGCCGACCCGATCCTGGCAGGCGCCGCCCTTCCTCCGGCCACGCCCATGGGAACAGCGTCCAGCAACGCTGCCGGCAGCCCGACCAGCAACCCCGCCTCGCGCTCGCTGAGCGACCTGCCCAGTGCATCGACGGCATCGGGCGCAGCCAGCGCGCCGGCCGACGATCCGCAGCTCGACTGGCAACCCCCGCAATGAAACCCCGCCCGACAAAACGCCTTTGATCGTTCCAACGATTGACCTTGGAGGTGGCGTGTGTTCTCCCGCATGCCGATACGCAAGAAAATACTGTGCGGCACTGTGATGCTGGCCGGTACGTTACTGCTCCTGATGTGGTGCAGCTTGCGTGGCGTGTATGCATACCGCGAGTTGGCGACGATGATCAGTTCGCGAGCAGCCGAATTGCCCTTCTGCGACCAGCTGGCCAAGGACGTCGACAACCTCCGCGTCAGTTAC
>JBQCJB010000783.1:0-8076 GCA_051953155.1 Aureliella sp.
ACGCCGTTGATGAATTCGATCGTCGCCAGCCCTTCGGCCAGGCGCAGCCGGCCGGCGACCAACTTCGCCCCCAGTTCGGTCGGCAGCGTGCCCGCGTCCCATTTGCAACCCTGCGTCCCGACCAGCGTGGCAATCGTTTTCGGTCGCGCGGCGAAGCCGACGAATGCCAGCGCCGCTGCGCATACGAGAGCGGCCGCCACCAATCCGCCCGAATACCAGCCCCAGCAAAAGTGGCCAGACACCGCGCCGGCATCGGCAGCTCGCTCGACCGCCGAACGGGCCGTCGAGCATTCCGTGGCGCCTGCGCCGACTTCGTCTCGCAAGCTGCTGGCCGTCGCGCCGCCCGACACGGGACGCCGAAGCGGCGCGCCGCGCTCGAGTCTCAGCGTGGCATGCATCGAGACATACTCGGCGTATTTAGCCGCCAGCGTCGGACTGCCCAGCACCAGGTCTTCGAGTCTGCGCAATTGGTCGGAGCTCAACTGGTCTTCGACCAGCAGCTCGGCCAGGGCCAACAGTTCTTCCGCCGCTGCGCGATCGCTCATGATGCCAACTCCATCTCGACTTTGCGCGAGATGCAGTCGTAGAGGATCCGCCGGATGCGGCTGAGCATGCGATAGACCGCCTCGGACGATCGGCCGAGCGAGCCGGAGATGGCTTCGATGCTGCCGCTGTCGGCGTAGCGCATTTTCAACAGTTGGCGGTGATTATCACGCAGCTCCTCGACACATAGCGCCAGGGCGCGCGATTGGAGCTCCAGGCGGTTGCTGTGCATGCCGATCTGGCCGCTGACAGCCTCGAGAAACGCTTCGCTGAAAACCAACCGGTCGCGCGACTTGCGTTTGCGCCACGCCAAGACCTCGTTGTAGGCGACCGCGCATCCCCAACTGATGAAGTTGGTTCCCTCTTGGAATTTGTGGAACTCGCGCCACAGAAACAAATTCGTGTTCTGCAGCAGGTCGTCGGCATCATGAGCGTGCGGCACCAGGCTCAGCAAATACCGGTGAATCTGGTGCTGATGCTGCCCCAGCAGCGATACGAATAACTCGATCCGATGCGCCTCCGGCAACGCGGATGCGACAATCGAGACATGGGGGCTTTCCGACAACGGAGCATTTTTTGTCATAAACTCGGCCTCACTGCCCAAGATACAGCCACAGAACCAAGTTTTGGACATTTTGGAAATGGATTTTTTCCAAGATGGCTAGAAAAGATTCCTGGGGGAGAATGGGGCAGTGACCGAAGCAGGCGCGGGGGCCGCAAGCTACGTTAAGATTGACGACCAAGAGGACCACCCCCGCTTTTATTGGAATTTGGCGCATGTGCGGCATAGTCGGCTACATCGGGAACAACCAGGCCAGCGGCTTTTTGCTCGGCGGTCTCCGGCGACTGGAGTACCGCGGCTACGACAGCGCGGGTATCGCGACGATCAATCCGCACGACGGGTTTCGCGTAACTCGCGTTGCCGGTCGCGTCGAGCAGCTGGAAAACGCTCTGCGACGAAGCCCGCAAGCTGCCCAGATCGGCATCGGCCACACCCGCTGGGCGACGCATGGGCCGGCAACCGAAGCCAACGCGCACCCGCATCTGGGCGGCACCGGAGTGGTCGCCCTGGCCCACAACGGCGTCATCGAAAACTACGAATCGCTCAAGCAAATGCTGCAAGGGCGGGGCTACCAGTTCCGTTCGGACACCGACAGCGAAGTCATCGCCCATCTCATTGCCGACGCCCTGCGGCAGTTGCCCTCATCGCCCCAAGCGACCGCCGATTCGGTCGAACGTTATGTCGAAGCCGTCCAGCAGTCGCTGCTGCAGCTCCGCGGCACCTACGGACTGGCGATCCTGTTTCGCGAACGACCCGACCTCCTGATTGCTGCCCGCTGCGGAAGCCCGCTGGTCATCGGCGTCGGTCGAGGCGAACAATTCATCGCCAGCGATACCTCGCCTCTGGTCGGCTACACCGAACGGATTATCTACCTGGCCGACCACCAACTGGCCGTGCTGCGGCCCGATTCGATCGAGGTCACCCATCGCGACCAGGGGCAAATTCGCCCGCAGGTGCAGGCCTTGGCCGCCCAAGCCGCCGACGTCGACCTTGGCGGTTTCCAGCATCACATGCTGAAAGAAATTTACGAACAACCTCAGGCCATCCGCAACGCGCTCCGCGGACGACTGGACAAGGACAATGCCACGGCGAAGTTCGGCGGCCTGAACCTCACGCCCCAACAGCTACGCTCAGTGCGTCGCATCCTGCTAACCGGTTGCGGGACGAGCTGGCACTCGGCGATGGTCGGCGAATACTTGATCGAAGAACTGGCGCGATTGCCCGTCGAGGTCGAGTACGCCAGCGAACTGCGGTACCGCAACCCACCGCTGGAACACGACACGCTGATCTTCGGCATCACCCAGAGTGGCGAGACGGCCGACACGCTGGCGGCGCTGCGTGAAATGAAACGCAAGGGGCATCACACGCTGGCCATTTGCAACGTCATCGGCAGCAGCATCGCTCAGGAAGCCGACGGCGGTATCTACCTGCACGCCGGACCGGAAATCGGCGTGGCCTCGACCAAGGCGTTCACGTCGCAGTTGACCGTGCTGTGCCTACTGGCTCTGCATTTCGGCCGCCTGCGCGGCCTGAGCTTCGAAGCTGGCGAGCGCATCATTTCGCGGCTGGAAGAATTGCCGACCGCGGTCGAGCAAGCCCTCGAGTGCCACGGCCGCGTCAAAGAGATTGCCCAACGCTTCGCCGAGGCATCGAACTTCCTGTACCTCGGCCGCAACACGAATTTCCCCTCCGCTCTGGAAGGCGCGCTGAAGCTGAAAGAGATCAGCTATATTCACGCCGAAGGGTACCCAGCCGCCGAGATGAAACACGGTCCGATCGCCTTGGTCGACGAGCAAACGCCGTCGGTCTTTCTGATCCCGCGCGGCGTCGTCTACGACAAAGTCCTCAGCAACCTGCAAGAGGTCAAGGCGCGGGGCGGCCCGGTCATTGCGCTGGTCGACCACTTCGATCCGCAGGTCGCCCGACTGGCCGACGAGGTCATCGAAGTTCCCGAAGTCGAAGAATTTGTGCAGCCGATCGTGACTGCGATTCCGCTTCAGTTGTTAGCCTACGAGATCGCCCTGCTGCGAGGCTGCGACGTCGACAAGCCGCGCAACCTCGCCAAGAGCGTGACTGTGGAATAAGTGCCGAGTGGAAAGAGAGACAGAGCTTTCCGGGAGGCGAATTGCCCGAGATCCCAAGTCCCTTAAGCCCCTAACCTCAAAAGAGAGAGTCCCATGAGCACGAACTTAGGTCTAAGCTATCAGGCTCGCAAAGCCCTGACCGTCCACGTCGGCGAAGCAGCGGGAACCGAGATCGCCAACTTGCTCCAACGCATGGCCGCGCAGATCGAAGAACTGAAGCGCAGCAAGGTAAACGTCACCCCGGTGGTGCCCACCGCCAAAGTCCAGGAAGAACTGCTCGCGGCCGCCGAGCAAGAGACTTTCTAATTCAGAGATGCCGTCTCGGCTGCTCGAAAAAAAGTGGAGCAGCCGTTTCGGCGGCTGGAGAGAGACCTCTCGACAGCACTGACTTCCGATAGGAATCGAGAAACCGCAACCGCGACAGCCACTGGCCGGCCAATTGACCAGTGGCGAGGCCGACCGCTCGATAGCGAACGGCCGGGCGAACTCGGTTTAACGCGTGCTGAACTGCGTGCCGCGGCGGGCGCCGTGCAAGCCATACTTCTTGCGTTCTTTCATGCGCGAATCGCGGGTCAGAAACCCGTCGTCACGCAGCGGTTGGAACAGTTCTTGATTGAGGCTGCACAAGGCGCGGGCGACGGCCATGCGGACAGCGCCGGCCTGGCCAGTGATACCGCCACCTTGAACGCGAACTGTGACATCGACCGAGTTCTGCTGGCCAACGTGTTCAAGCGTCTCGAGGACAGCCTTCTGGTGCTGGACGCACGGGAAGAACTCTTCCAGGCTGCGGCCGTTGACGACGATCTTGCCGCTGCCCGGACGAATGCGGACGCGCGCAACGGAGGTCTTGCGCCGGCCAGTACCCAGCGAATCACCGCTGACCTTATCTTTCTTGACCGCTACCATAACGCTTCAAACTCGTAACAAATTTATGGGATTTGGAAAGTTGTACTGCCCGGTCAGGAGCCGCCCAGCGGGCTAGCCCGAGCCGGAATGCCGCCAAGAAATCAGGAGGCCTGCTTGCCCAACTGGATCGATTCCGGCTCTTGGGCGCTGTGCGGGTGTTCGCCACCGGCATAAACCTTCAGCTTGCTGAGCATGTGCCGACCAAGCTTGTTCTTGGGCATCATGCGGCGAACGGCAGCCACGATCAGTTCTTCGGGCCGACGATCGAAGCGGGCCTGGTAGCTTTCCATTTTTTGGCCGGTGTAGCCGTTGTACCAGGTGTAATGCCGCTGTTCCATCTTGCGGCCGGTCATGACGACCTTGTCGGCGTTGGTCACGACGACGAAATCGCCCGTATCGACGTGGGGCGTGTAGGTCGGACGGTGCTTGCCCATCAGGATGACCGCAATATCGCTGGCCAAACGGCCCAAAACCAGGCCGTCGGCGTCGACGTGGTACCACTTCTGCGGAAGTTCGTTAGGTTTGGCGACGTAAGTCTTTTGAATCAAAGTCATTGCGGAACCGGTGTGGGTCGATGGCCGTACTGGACAGACAACTCCCGACTATCGACGGAGCTGCCGACGAAAAACGCTTTGTTTTGCGGGAAGCCCAAAAGTCTATCCATCTCGCCACGAACTCGCAAGCCGTAATTCCCTCTTGTGTCCAGGGGAGCCGAGCCGCTACTAAAGCACGTCGCTGCAACACAGAAATTGCGAACGTTACCACGAGAATTGAGACGCTGACACGATGGTGGCACGGAAGGACGAGGGTCGCGGGGGTCGTCGCCCGCCGGGCAACGAGCACTCGGAGACCCCTCACGCAGTGCCGCCTCGACCGGCAAAGGGGCACCAGTCCGCGGCCGCTGGACGGGACTGGATCTCGCGGCTCCTAAGTAACATCGCCTACCGGGCCGCCCTCCGCCCTAAGCGGACTCTCGTCGCGGCGCTAGCTCTAACGGCCGTCGCCGCCTGCCTGGCCGTCACGCGACTGGAATTTCGCACCAGCCGGCTCGACCTCCTCTCCGACTCGGCCGGTTACAACCAACGCTGGCTCGACTATCTGGCCAAATTTGGCCACGACGACGATGCGGTCGTGGTCGTTTCGCACAGCGATCCTGAGCGCGTCGCCGAGGTCCTGACCAGCGTCGGCCGTCGCCTGGAAAGCGAGCCTCTACTCAGCGGCGTGCTCTACCGCAAGTCGGTCGGCCAGGTCGCCGATAAGGCTCTGCACCTGATGCCGGCCACCGAACTGGAACAGCTCGACCAACTCTTGCTGGCTTGCCTCGGTTTGCTCAGCCCCGGCGCTCACGTGCCCGCCACCCTGGCCAGAGCTCAGGCCTCACCGGCCGGTGCCGACGTCGCCCTCCAAATGGGAAGTCTTCAAGCAGGCAGCCGCCACGCGGCGAGTTACGAGGCTGCCACGGCCCAAGCCGGCGCTTCCGTGGCAGCGGCCCTCCAGCCGCTCGCGGAAGCGATCGCCCAAGCCCAAATGGGACTCCAGCGATTGCGCGAGGCGGTTCCCAAGGAAGGGCCACTGCTCTTGGAGGACCAAGGCAAGCTGGGCATCTGCCTGGTGCGGCTGCCGCACGTCGACGACGAGCCGGTCGAAGCGCAAAACCTCCTCGCTTGCCTGCATGGCCACTTGGATGCACTGCGCAGTCAAAGTGGCGACGCCGATATCTGGTTGACTGGCATGCCCGTCCTGGAATGGGACGAGAGCCAATCGAGCCAACGCGACATGCAGAACGCTACGCTGCTGAGCCTGGTTGGCGTGGCGGTGATCTTCGTCTTCGGCTTCGGCTCCTGGCGGATGCCGTGTGCCGCCGTGGTCTGCCTGGCGATCGGTCTGATTTGGACGGTTGGTTTGACGACGCTGTGCATCGGTCATTTGAATCTTTTCAGCGTCGCCTTCGGAGCGATCATCGCCGGACTGGGCATCGATTACGCGATCCACCTGCTGACGCGTCTGCAGACCGATGGGCAGGGGATCGGCAGTGATGATCTGCCGCAAACGCTGGCCGCTGCGGTGGGCCATTGCGGCAAGGGCGTTCTGACCGGAGCGGTGACGACGGCGGCAGCCTTTGCCGCGGCGATGCTCACGCCGTTTCGCGGCATGACCGAGCTGGGGCAGATCTGCGCGATGGGGACCCTGGCCTGCATGGCCGTCACAATCTGGGTTCTACCGGCTCTGCTGGCCTGGCAGGCAGCCGCCTGGCCCACGTCTCGCCAAGGCTCATCCAGCACAGCAACCGAACCTTCTCAAACAGCCGCACCGTCCGCGCACCGCGGCGGCTGGGCAGCCGCTTTTCACGCCTCAGCCATCGCCTGGCTGAGCGCGGTCAACGCCCTCGTCGAACGGCAGCGATTGTTGGTCTTGGCGGGCGTCTCTGCCGCGACAGTTTGCGGAGCATTGCAAGTCGGCCGCCTGCACTACGATCACAACCTGCTGAACTTGCAAGCCGACGATGTGCCGAGCGTCCATGCCGAACGCGAGCTCACGCGCCGCAGCGGCCAAAGCGCCTGGTTCGCCATCAGTCTGGCCAACTCTCCACAACAAGCCCTGGCGATGCACCAGCGGCTGGCGAGCCTGCCGAGCGTGGCCAGGGTCGAAGAAGTCGGCAGCGTCATCGCCAGCGCCCAGATGCATCCTCACACCAGCGGCTTGGTCTCCAACTGCCGAGCGCACGCCGATCAACTCGTCCGTCAACTCGCTTACCAAAGCACGCCGCCGCTGGCCGCCGCTGCCGACGGGCTGGTGCACACCGCCAGCCATTCAGTTCCAGTGGACGCAGCGGCCGATCGCGATCTGATTAGCGGCCTGACGGCGGGCCCGATGGGCTTGGCGGCCCTCCAGCCGAACATCGCCGCCCAGATGCAACTCTTGGCCGAATCGGTCAGCGGCATGTCGGCTCCCCAAGCCCCGACGCTGGCCGATTTCCCCGCGCCGGTGCGCGAGCGGATGGCCAGCCAGGATGGCCAGACCTTTTTGCTGCGCGTCTTCGCTCGCGAAAACCTCTGGCAGCGCGAGAACCTGGGCCAGTTCGTGCGCGAGCTGGAATC
Source organism: Aureliella sp. (assembly GCA_051953155.1). Classification (GTDB taxonomy): domain Bacteria; phylum Planctomycetota; class Planctomycetia; order Pirellulales; family Pirellulaceae; genus Aureliella. The sequence continues at coordinate 7,194 of JBQCJB010000783.1, forward strand.
GATCGATCCGCGCGTCACCGGCCATCCCATCCAGACCTGGTACGCCTCGGGTGAACTGGAGAACAGCTATTACCAAGCCGGCATCTACGCGCTGCTGGCGGTCGCCGCGCTACTAATGATCGATTTCGGCAGCGTGCGTCTGGTGCTGTTGGCGATGGTGCCAGTCGGCTTGAGCGCTCTCCAACTGTGCGGGCTGATGGTCTGGCTGGACATGCCCTTCAACGCGGCCAATATGATCGTGCTGCCATTGATCCTGGGCATCGGCGTCGACGACGGAGTCCATATCGTGCACGACTTCCACGCCCGTCGCACCGGCCGCTATCGCATCTCGGCCAGCACGACCTTGGCAGTGTTACTGACCAGCCTGACGACGATGGTCGGCTTTGGCAGCATGGGCATCGCCGATCACCGTGGACTGCAGAGCCTGGGGATCGTGCTGCTGCTGGGCGTCGGGCTGTGCCTTCTCAATTCGTGGTTCACCCTGCCCGCCCTGCTGAGCACCCTCGGGCACCGCCTGGCACTAGCAACGGCCGACGCCACCGCGGGCTCCGCTGCCAACCACCACCAAGCCCACAGCCCTCTGACCGGCGCTGGCCAATCGAGCCAGCTCGCATGCGATGGGCTCGAATGCGATCCGCTTGAATACGATCAGCTTGAATACGATCCGTCCGAGTCCAGCGAGTTTGCAGCGGGTCCGTTGCGAGCCCGCGAACCGGCCGCAGCCCGCGGCTCCGGACTTTTGCCTCTGAAGGACATTCCGATCGTGCTATCGTTGCCCGACTATCCCGAAGCGATCGCGTAAGCGCTTATCGTTTGAGCACGCGATGGTAGGCGCGGGCGACGCGGCGAGCCATCTCGACATCGCTGAAGCGGGCTCGATGGC
>JBQCJB010000784.1:0-5928 GCA_051953155.1 Aureliella sp.
CAAAGCGTTGGGCTTGGGAACCGAGCAGGGCTGGATCGCGAATCAGTTGCTCGTTGGCGCGGTCCCGATGGCCGATCCACAGCTCGTTCGGCACTTCGCTGTTCCAGGCCAGCGTCTCTTTCGAGCCGGTCAATTCAAAGCGGCAGCAGTTCTTGCGACCGGCCGTTACCTGCGAAACCCAGAGCACGCCACGGCCTCCGCCGACGAAACGCAGCAGCACGTTGCCGCAATCCTCGGTCGAGATCGACACCGGTTCTGTCTGGCGCTCGGTGCGCATCTTGCTGCTGAACGTTTCGACGCTGCCCACCGGACGCCGGCGAGTGCTGAAGACCGTTTGCAAATCGGCGAAGACCGCTTCCACTTCGCGACCGGTGATAAAGCGAATCAGGTCCAGCCAGTGCGTGCCAATGTCGGAGATCGCGCGGAGCTCGCCTCCCTCTTCGCCCAGCACTCGCCAGTTGAAGTCGGTTTCGTGGAAAAGCCAATCTTGCACGTAGCTGCCGGCCACGTGGACCAACTGCCCCACTTCGCCCGAGCGCATCCGCTGCGCCGCTTCGATGCACAGCGGGTAATAGCGTATGTTGTAGTTCACGCCAGCTGCCAAGCCGGAATCGCGTGCGATCTGCACCAGTTCCCCCGATTCGCTCGCATCCATTGCCAACGGTTTTTCACACAAGACGTGCTTGCCGGCGCGCAGCGCGGCCGAGGCCTGCGCAAAGTGGAACCGGTTCGGCGTCGTGATGTGCACCACGTCGACATCCGGATCGCCCAGCAAGTCATCCAGCGACGTGTACCCGCGCGTCAGGCCGAGCGCCTGTGCGGCTTCGAGCGAACGACTGGCCGACGAACCCAGCACTCCCGAAACGTGAACGCCCGCCCGTCGAAGCCCCTCGATATGCACCGGCCCAATAAAGCCAGTACCGATCACTGCCGCTGTCAGATGAGTCATGGTCTGCTCGCGAAAAAGGGAGGAACGGCCAAAAACTCAGTGGGGTGTCGTCAGTCGCCCGATGATCGCATGCAACTGTGTTACTTGTTGCATCAGCGCGTCGGCCTCGTCCTCGCGGCCAGCGGACAAGAGGTCGCGTGCTTCGAGACTCAGTTCACGGGCGGCTGACGCAAGATGATGCACACTGTCGGCGCGTCGCAGCAGTTGCGACCAACGCTCGCCGCGCGCGGCGCCTGGGTGGTTCGGCCGCTGGTCAGTTCCCGATTCGCCCCCTGGCGAAACTGCCCCCTCGACTCTCGTCGACGGGACTTTTGAGGGAGTCGAAGCATCGACCGCCGGGATGCGGATGGCGGGCACGTCCAGGCCGCTCTCCGGATCGCGAATCAGCTTGCGGATCTCGTCGAGCACCGGATCGGCGCCTGCGGTCGGGGACTTGAGAGCGGGATTGCCGGCAGCCGGCAGGCTGGGCGGGTCGGTTGGGCTTTGCGGCAGCGAAACTTGGGGCTGGTCGGTGGCTGCGGCCGCCCCATCATCGGCCGCGGGGTGGCGCAGCACCGCGCCGGCCACGACCAGCAGAACGTTGCCCAGGAGCAGCCATCCACCGATTTGACGAAGCTCGGTCCAGCGCATCATGCCTCTGCGTTCCTAAGGTCGGGGCGAAATCTTAGACGGGCGACGAGGGACTGGTCCTCATCACGCTGCTCATTTCGACGCTGGCGATCACCTGGGCGGCGTCGGGATAATGGCCGCTGCGTTTGGCGGCGCGGATCTGCACATAGAACACAAACCCGAGCGTCGAAAGAATCAGCAGCGGCGCGCCGAGCATGAGATAGATGCTCAGTTCAAAACCTCGCGCCAGGTTCGCTCCGGCTTGCCCATTGTCGAGCAACCCCTCTTTGCAATTCGGGCAGCCCACCGCCACGCTGGTCCAACTGAGCATCGACCAGCAGGCAAGGGCGAGCAGCGAGCGGAGGGCGTTGGCAGTGGACATTGGAGGCTGGGCACCGCGTCGAAAGGATTTTCCACAAAATTCTTCCTGACAAGGCTAACACGCCGCGGGCGTTCTCACAACCAATCGCCGCCCCGTTTTTACGCCCGGCGGGCCGCGTAAGCAGCGATTCCTTCGGCGATCTCTTCGTCGGTAATGCCGTAGCTCTTGAGCAACCGGAACATGACCGCACCGATGCGGAAGGGTTGTCCGAGCCGGTCTCCGACCAAGGCCTCTTGGACGCTGGTCGCTTCGACCGCCGCGGTGGGAACCAGCGTCGGCTCGGCAACGGCGGCTGCGGCCGGTCCATCCACTGCGAGCGGCCGTTCGGCGGCAGGCTGGGCAACACTGGGATGTGTCACACTGGGCCGGGCAACACTGGGCCGAGCTGCTGCGCGGCGGGGGGCGGCCTTGCGCGGCTGAGCTTGACGGCTCCGATCGGCTACAATATTCGCTTCGCACTCGGCTTTGGGTAGCGCCCAAGGGAAAGTGAGTTGAGTGGCCGGTACATCGGAAAGGGTGGCAGTGGCCATGGCATTCCGGCTCGCTTCCGAGCCGCTCCTGCGAAGTTGAAATCAACGTCCTGTGGCTGAGTTGTTCCAAGTTTCGGGAGCTGCCGGACACGTTCGGTCATGCTCGGCGTGCGCTAAAAAGAATTCCTCATTGGCGCGTCATTGCTAGTAATTCGAGAAGAGCCCACGCAAGCCCACTAACTAGAGAAGAAACTCGAGAAGAGCACTATGAAAGCCGCCTATATCCGTTCGACCGGCTCGCCCGACGTCATTCACTACGGTGATTTGCCCGACCCGACACTTGGTCCAGGCCAAGTGCTGGTCCGCATGGCGGCCGTTTCGGTCAATCCGATCGACACTTACCTTCGCAACGGCGCCAACTATTGGCCGCTGCCCGATCCTTACATCATCGGCTGCGATCTGGCCGGCAGCGTGCTGGCGGTGGCCGAGGGCGTCAAGCACTTCAAACCCGGCGATCGCGTCTGGTGCAGCAACCAGGGGCTGATGGGACGGCAGGGATCGTTTGCCGAAGTCTGCGCCATCGACGCCCAGTGGCTGTACCCGACGCCGGACCGCATTGCCGACACCGACGTCGCCGCGACGGCGCTGGTCGGCATCACGGCCCACTTGGGCCTGTGCCGTACCGTGCATTTGCAGCCAGGTGAAACGATCTTCGTCCGCGGCGGCACCGGCGGCGTCGGATCGATGGTCCTGCAAATGGCTCGCGCCATCGGGGCCCGCGTGATCACCACCGCCGGCTCGGCGGAAAAGAAGTACCTGTGCCAACAACTCGGGGCAGACGTCGTGATCGACTACACGCGCGAGGACGTCGGGCAGACGCTCAAAGCCGCTGCTCCGAACGGCGTGAACGTGTTCTGGGAGACGCTCCGCGAACCCGACTTTCAAATGGCGGTCGACACGCTGGCCGAGCGCGGACGCATGGTGCTGATGGCTGGCCGCGACGCCCGCCCACCATTTCCCGTCGGTCCGTTCTATGTCAAAGGCTGCAGCCTGCACGGCTTTGCCATGTTCAAGGCAACGCCCGAAGAACAGCGTCAGTCGGCCTCGGACATTAATCACTGGCTCGAGCGTGGCCAGTTGCGCGCGATCATCGATCGCGTGCTGCCGCTCAGCCAGGCAGCCGAGGCCCATCGCTTGCAAGAGGCCCACACGGTTCACAAGCACAGCTCGCTCAAGGGCAAACTCGTCCTCACCCCCGAAGGCGCTTAGCGCAGCGAGCACGCGGCCCGGCGAGCGCTTAGCCGGGCGAGTTCTCGGAGTTTTCCGCGGCCAGCCGGTCGGCTTTGGCGCGTCGTCGCGCCCACTGGGCCTGCCGCTCGACATAGTCCTTCAACAGGCCGACCAGCGCCAGTTGCCGCCGCCGCATCATGCTCAGAAGCATCAGCGAGGCGAGCGATCCGGTCGCCAGCCAAAGCACCCAATCGAGTTGCATCGTTCGCCCCGCTCGTGTGTTGCTTGCGTTCGAAGGCCGTCCCACTCTCTCTCTTCGGCGATCCCCCGCCAGAGGTCATTACTTCTTCGTCACAGCCGCTCGGACGACTTTGGAAAAGCGCAGCTTTTAGCCGGTTTCGCTTGCCCGCCGAAGCACGCGCATGGGCAAAACTGCTCTGGGATGGGCTTTCGGGCTGTGGTAGGGTTCGAAGCTGACCCGGACGTCTGCCTTCTGGAAATGGATGACCCGTAAAAATGACCCAAACTACCACCCCATCCCAGATCGACCAGCCTGAGACTTACCCGCGCATTGCGTTTCTCTCCACCGGTTCCGCCTCGACCGCTGGCGGACACCTCTCACCGCGGACCAAGAGCCGTTCTGTCAGCCAGATCGTCATTCCGGCGCGGCTGGCTTCGACGCGCCTGCCCGAAAAACTGTTGCTCCGCGAAACGGGCAAGACCGTTTTGCAGCACACCTACGAAGCCGCGCGGCGGGCCAAGCGACCGGCCAGCCTGATCGTGGCGGTCGACAGCCCTCGCCTGGAAAAGGAAGTCGAAGCCTTCGGAGGCCAAGCCTTCTTGACCGACCCAGAGTTGCCTAGCGGCACCGACCGCGTGGCGGCGGTCGCCCGGCACCACAGCCAGACCGACGTGTTCATTAACGTGCAGGGCGACGAGCCCGAGATTTCCGGCGAAGCCATCGATCTGGTGGCTCAGCTGCTGGAAGAGCATCCCGAGGCCGACGTAGCCACGCTGGCCGCGCCGATTCGGCAGCGCGAACGCTTGGATGATCCGGCGTGCGTGAAGGTCGTTTGCGACCTCCGTGGCCGGGCCTTGTACTTCAGCCGTTCGCCAATTCCGCACGCCCGCTCATGGGACGATGCGCTGCTCAGCTGTGATCCTCCGGCCTTTTTGCAGCACATGGGCATCTACGGTTACCGCCGCGACTTTTTGTTGCGGCTGGGCAGCCTTCCGCCCAGTCCGCTGGAGCAGCTCGAGAAACTGGAACAATTGCGGTTTCTGCAGGCAGGCTGCGAGATCGTCGTCGGCATCGTTTCCGAACCGACGCGCGGCATCGACACTTGGAATGACTACCGGGCCTTTGTCAGACGACGGTGCGGCTGTTAAGATCGCTCTTTTCAGGGCCACTATCCGGGGCCAAGAGTCGATCAGGAACGCACGTGGATGACTAAGCATATATTCGTCACTGGAGGGGTGGTCAGTTCTATCGGCAAGGGCTTGACCAGCGCGTCGATAGGCATGCTGCTGGAGGCTCGCGGATTGCGAGTCCGCATGCAAAAACTCGACCCGTACATCAACGTCGACCCGGGGACGATGAGTCCGTACCAGCATGGCGAAGTGTACGTGCTGGACGACGGCAGCGAGACTGACCTCGACCTGGGGCACTACGAACGATTCACCAGTGGCCCGCTGACGCGCGATTCGAATTACACGACCGGACAGATCTACCTCTCGGTCATTGAAAAGGAACGTCGCGGCGAATTCCTGGGCAAGACTGTTCAGGTCATTCCACATATCACCGACGAGATCAAGAGCGTCATTCGCAAAGTCGGCGAGCCCGACGTCGACGTTGTCATCACGGAGATCGGCGGCACCGTCGGCGATATCGAAAGCCTGCCGTTTCTGGAAGCCATCCGCCAGTTCCCGCGCGACGCCGGCCCTGAGAACTGCTTGTTCATCCACCTGACGCTCGTGCCGTATCTCAAAGCGGCCGCAGAACTGAAGACCAAGCCGACGCAACATTCGGTCGGCCAACTGCGGCAGATCGGCATCCAGCCCGACGTGCTAATTTGCCGCTGCGAACAGTCGATTTCGCGCGACGAGCGCGAGAAGATCGCGCTGTTCTGCAACGTACCGGTACAGGCCGTCATCGAAGAAAAGGACAAGGACTTTTCGATCTACGAAGTGCCGTTGAGCCTGGTCAATAATGGGCTGGATGAGTTCATCGTCAAACGCCTGGGCCTCCCCTCGCATCCGGCCGACCTGCGGCCGCTGCACGAGATCCT